>NZ_JBGMEK010000051.1:0-31470 GCF_041447265.1 Microbulbifer epialgicus | reverse complement strand
GTCCTCCGGGTTTAGGCTGAGAAATCGACAAAATGAAAATCGATCGCGTATCTGATATTCCAGCTCATCATCCGATAGGTTATATAAATGCTGTAATACAAGTGCCTTGAACATCAGTACCTTATCAAAGGGTCTTCTTCCAGCATTACTCTTTCTTGGAAGTGTGGGGATTTTATTCAAAGTACTCCGGAAGTCCTCCCAGTCAATCAACTTACGAAGAGCAACCAGTGGATCACGTTCATTTAGCTTGCGATGGCGGTCATCAAGACCGAAAAAACTCGGCTGCATTTGACAATAACCTTTACTAGTGAGCGTTTAGGCTATTTTACCGGAAATTAGTGAATTTTTAGAGGTACCCTTATATATAAAGTTGTGATGGCATTCGGTGTTAAGGAGGGATGCATATGCTGGAAACAGTGTCGGGGGATTATAGTTTTCACAATAATCATTGGAGGATTGCTAGCTATTCCTCTTGGGGCGGTTAACCCTGGAATAATCCAGGTTAAAAGCAAAGGAGCCTCTGAATTAACTAGAGCTTTCCTAAGTCTTATCGATTTAAACTCTATTTAATTAAATAAAGGTTATTTTGCTCAAAGTATATTAGCCTATTGTTGCCTTTTACCATCTTCCATGTTCCTATTTATTCACTGCTAAGAGGTCCTGCCTGGGAAGTGTTTCAGTGGTGTTGCCCTTGGCTTGTAGTGGTTCAAACTAAAATCTCCAAATAAATTTCAATATAAAAAGGAAATAGTTTTGAATAAAGTTATATTGACAGTTTTACTGATTGTATTCAGTTTTAAGGGGTTTGCATCTGATCCTAATGTGGAGCAGGCGCGCGAGTCTTTGGATACCATCAAAGAGCTGACTCCCTGGCCTTGGGAAGAGCCCGTAACCCCGATATTTGATAGTTATTTAGCGGCTGACTTCGATCAATATCAGGGGAGAGAGAAGTCCATATACATGATAGAAGAGCTACTGATGCATAAATGGGGACAATCTATTACTGAATTCATTGTGCTTGCTGAGCTTCTGTATACTTTCCAGACCGAGGAGTATCAAGAAGAGAACAGGTTGGCATTTGAGAAGGCCATTGCTGAGTTAGATGTATTCAGGTTGGCAATTAATGAACTTTTACTACCCTATGTACCTAGCTACAAACTCAAGCAAAAGAAGCTGGCCAAACGATTTGATGGGGAAGGGGTCGTTGTTGGTGTGTTTGATTTATTTGATCCTGTGCGTCTTCAGCAGCAACGTGAGCAGTACCCCAATATTGAGGCTGAAATACAGTTCGGAGATCCTATTACTTTCCTGCACGGCAATACGGTAATTGATATCATTCTCGACATTGCTCCCAAGGCAACCATTGTACCAGTTAGTACGGAGAGTAAAACTTACAACGAAGCCATGGAGTATCTGCGCAATCGTGAAGACATCAGTGTTATTAATATGAGTCGGGCATTTCATATCACTGATGATCAGCTGGACCCAGAATTTGCAAATCACCTTTCAAATATTCTCCAGACAAAGATATTTACTAAATCCATGGGAAATACGGGTACGGATCTTGAAGGAGTAAACACTGATGTGAGAAAGAGCCGGGGGTTGCCTCCACTAGGCAGCTTCTTTACCTATGATCTGGAGTTAATAAAAGCATTTCTTGCACAAAATCATGGGCAGCCAGGTGAAAAGAACTTGATGTTTGCCATAAACCTGCAGCCCTTCTCCAATGAGGTTTCTCTAACGGCAACAGTGCCGGGCTACAATGAGCTGGCCATCAATCAGAGCTTTGCGATCGCCGGCGATGCAGTCTACTCAGACTCTAGTAACAATTTTGAATCTGGAAGCTCTTTTGCAGCCCCACAATTAGCGGCCATAAGTGTGCTACTACTGGACGCGGCACAGCACTATGGTTATTCCAAAACTGAAGCCACCCAGAGAGTTGTAAAGGCGCTTCGCAAGTCTGCTCGGCGTACCGGGTTAGGGAGTCATTATACGGGACTGGGCTATATAGATGCGCATAAAGCATTAAATAGAGTGAGGCAATCAAAGAAGCATGAACACCACTGACGAGATATTGCTTAAGTAATTGGATGATAAGCCCCCTAGTCTCCCAGGCAACTGATTTACTAAGAAGGTGGAAGGGGAAGAATACGCTTCGCTCTGGAGCATAAGAGGCATAAATGCCGATTACAAGCTTCATGGATGTATTCACGACGTGCCGCGAGAGAAGTGTATTCATTACCTCCATCCCAGGAATACCTTTGCCCTAGATAAATGCCCGAAGCACACAATAGAAGAGGCAGTGGTAATAGGGGGCATCAAGAGATATCTGAGGGCTGCACGGCAGCCCCGAAGTGTTTCGGTGCTCTCGTGTATGGGGTTGAACGGTTGAGCTTGGGTCAGGACTCACCGCGCCTCAGGCGGTCGCGATCCGGATGGTGAAAGAGCAGCACCCCCAACACCGAAGAGAGCGCCAGCAAGGTCAGTAAACTAAACGCAGGCTTGAAACTGCCGCTGAGCTCGAAGGCGTAGCCGGTGATGACCGGGGCCAGAAAGCCTGCGGCGGCGGACCAGACGATCATGATGCCCACTACCGTACCTGCCAGCTTAGGTACCAGGTCTGCAATCACAGCATAGTAGGCCGCATTGGCAGCCATTGATGCCCCTACTGCCAGGGTAATGGAGGCAATGGCGACGTAGAGATTATCGACCAGTGCGGCGGGTATAATAGCGATGGCCGCGAATAACTGGGTTCCCGCAATTTGGTAGCTCCTCGCTTTTCTTAGGCTGCCCGTCTGTTTAAGCAGCCTGTCGGACCAGAGCCCGAAGACCCACAGGAGAACGGCCGAGACTGCCCAGGGAAGGATGCTGAAGTAACCCACCTGGGACAGGTCAAGGTGATAGGACTTGCGAAGGAACTCTGGCATCCAGCTCATAAAGAAAAACAGAAAATAGCCAAATACAAAATACGCCCAGTAATTGGCCCAGAGGGTAGGGGACGAGAACATATGTCGCCAGAGGTTTGCCCCGCTGCTGGATTGCTCCTGCTCGCTTGCGTCAGCCTGATCTTGCTCGATATAGGTTTGCTCCTCGGGGGAGGTGAAGGGTGAGCTAGCTGGCAAATCCCGGTAGAAATACAGCCACAATGGTAGCCATAGCAGGCCCAGGGCAGCGAGGATGAAAAACATGCCGCGCCAGCCGACAGCCTCAATGAGTTGCGATACTAGAGGCGAGCTAATGGCCAATGCTATTGGCACGGCTACCAGCGCACCAGCCAGTGCAGTGGCCCGTTCGTGCGGGGGAAGCCAGCGACTGATTGCAACTTCTACGGCCGGGAAGTTCGGCCCTTCGGCCAATCCAAGGGCAATGCGGGCAGCATAGAGCATGACGAACCCGGTTGCGGCCCCGGTCCAGCCAATCGCAAACGTCCAGAATAGCACTACGATAGCCAGTCCAGTCCGCGCGCCAAATCGGTCCACGGCGATACCCCGAACAGTGTGCTGATGATGTAGCCGATACCAAAGGCCCCCATGATCAGGCCCATCTGGGCGGCACTAAGGCCAAAATCCTCAATAATCAGGTGGGCCGCAAAGGCGATGGCAGAGCGGTCGATATAGTTGACCACGGTGATAAAGAACAGAAGCAGAACGATGAACCAGCGAAAGTTGCCTCGAAACATGGGTTGGGAGTCCTGGCAATGGGGGGTATGCCGGTAGCCATGGAAGTTGCTTGGCGACAAGTCCAGGCATGTGCACTCGGGCCACCATTATGGACCCGGGGGCAGGACTTTTCCTCGGGAATGGCTTTCAAGTGGACCCTGGAGCCCTACTTTGTCAATGGTTACCTGTTGGGTAACGATTTCGCCGAGTACAAATTCCAGTGCAGTGTGATCCAGTCGGTGTTCAAGGTCGAAGCGATGCGCGTCTATGTCGAGGTCCTCAACCGGGGGTTTTTGCGTGGAGCCTTGATAGTAGCAGAACCTAGAGTGAACCAGTTGGTGACTTTATCCCCTCAAAAATGAAAAATTTTTACGTTGTCTTATTTGTGTCATATGTGTGTGGAAACATCTGGTCTATACCAGATTAAGAGAACAGGCTATGCCACAACAATATTTGCTTTTGACACCAGGCCCATTAACCACCAGTGAGAGCGTAAAGCAAGCCATGCTCAAGGATTGGTGTACATGGGATCAAGATTACAATCTGAGGGTAGTAGAAGATATCAGAAGCAGATTAGTGGCTATGGCCACAACCATGCCCGGCTACACCAGCGTGTTGATGCAGGGCAGTGGCACGGCAAGTGTGGAATCAGTGTTGGGCACGGTTGTGAATAAAAATGACAAGCTGCTTATCATCAACAATGGTGCTTATGGGGCACGAATCAAGCAAATTGCTGAGGTGTTAGGTATTGCCTATACGGCATTGGATTTTATCGAAACCCAGTTACCAGATTTAAATTTGCTGGAAAAGACCTTGCAGCAAGACCGCAGTATTTCACATATTGCGATGGTGCATTGTGAAACTACCACAGGCATGCTGAATCCCCTTGAAGCAGTTTCTCGTTTGGCGCAGCAATATGGCAAGACATTCATACTTGATGCCATGAGTAGTTTTGGTGGGATTCCTATGGATATAGGTGAACTCAATATCGGCTACCTAGTTAGCTCAGCAAACAAGTGCATTCAGGGCGTTCCTGGTTTTGGATTTGTGATTGCAAAGCAGGAATTGCTAGAGCGAACTAAAGGGCAGGCAAGATCGCTAAGCCTGGATCTGTATGATCAGTGGCAGTGTATGCAAGTAAATCAAGGGAAATGGCGTTTCACCTCACCGACTCATGTGGTTAGAGCATTTGCACAAGCACTGAACGAACTTGAGGCTGAGGGAGGTGTAAGCGCCAGATCTAAAAGGTATCAGGAAAATCAAAGCTTGTTAGTACAGGGAATGCAAGAATTGGGATTTGAGCCTTTACTGGATGTTTCATTACACTCGCCCATTATTACTTCTTTTTACTCACCAAGTCAGCCAGATTATAAATTTGAACGCTTCTATCAGCTGCTTAAACAGCAAGGCTTTGTTATCTACCCTGGGAAAGTGTCTGAAGCGGATTGCTTTCGTATTGGTAATATAGGTGAAGTTTACCCTGCTGATATTGCTGCATTGTTGCGGGCGGTGGCCAAGGCGAGATACTGGATTTAATGCGTGCTATTAACGTGTCAAATCAAGGGTGATGTATAGAGGGGCAGCAGTCGGCCATGGATCGGTAAGAGCCCCTTAAATACCAGTAAATTAGCCTGTCTGCGCAAGTATTTCATTGCTATTTTCGATCTGGTGGAATTTGGTTTTTACAGGTGCTTTGCTAATTGTTGATAAATTTAGTGTAATGATGCATGAGAGGTGAGTTTTAATATAAGGTGGGGTATTTTTCCCTAAACTCTTTGATCGCTCTACAGTTGTAAGGGGTGGCAATATTCATTTCTTGACCAAGTTTAACTATTTGACCGTTTAAAAAAGCAATCTCAGTTATTTTATTCGCTCTAATATCCTGATAGGTGGAGGAGTAGTGATTCATGTTTTTTACGACCTTATAAAATTTATCCCAAAGGATTTCTTTATCCTGACGTAGATCAACCTTCTTTGATAATATTTTATAAGTTTCAAAGAAAGTGTGCTTGATTCTTTCGGTGAGTTTTTCGTCTTCAAACAATTCTCTGAAGGTTTTTAAATAAATGGCTGAAAATATATTTGTCGAACAGTTGTAGATGGTTTTTTGCGCTCTCTGTAAATTCATGTTGTGAATTTTTCTTACCTCAATCCCCGCACCTTCAAAAATGGAGTATAATTTTAGTGTGTTTCTATCCTCTTCTATGAAAAAACCTTTCCCTTTGATGTAGGTTAACTGGTTGCCAATTAAGTTGAAGCCATCATTCACAAGGGCGCTGGTTATGTTTTGGTTATGTAATTTTTGGTACTTATATATATATCAAAGAAGCCGTTTTGAAGTAAAATGATGACTTTTGATTGGAACTTGCATTTGGCTAAGAAATTTAAATTGTTTTCCAGGTCATAAATTTTTGATGATAGAAGTACAAAGTCATAAATGTTGCTGTCCTTTACATGTCTTGATGTTGGGGGGAAATCAAACTTTTCACTGTTTATAAAAATTTGCAGCCCAATTTTCTCAGCTTTTCTACCTATTACGTCTACATGGTAATGTGATTTATAGAGCTTTGCAGCCAAATATGATCCAATAGAGCCAGCTCCTAGAATCAATATTTTTTCTTTATGCATGAAATTTTCTCTTTTATATGATAAGGAGAATAAGCTAATAGGTGCCTTAAATAGGAGTGTGGGGCTTTAGGGAGCCTCTGAATAATTCCGTATATCTCTGCGAAGACTTGAGGGCTACAGATATTGGGCGCATTCGCAGTGAGTGGCTTTAGCCCTTTGCAAGCGCAGCAATGCAGCGGCTATGGCCTTCAATTCCCTCTCAGTGAGGCTTTCAGGGCCTCCTTAGATAACAAGGCTCAATCAGCAAGTCTAACTCATTCATCAAATCGGACTTAAAAAAATTCTTTCTATTTAGTCATGATGTTCATCACCGCCTGTGACTATTTTACCTATTAATTGCTCGCGGGTGAAAATCCAGTTATCTTGAAGTATTACGCGAAACATTCTTCCCGAAGACCCGTGACACAAGTGACTCTCAACTTGAATGTCAAAAAAAGATGCCATTGGACTTTTTAATGTTGATTGTAAGGGGCGTATATGGTAACCGAGAGCGGTATGAGGTTAATCTGGAAGTTTCTTGAAGGTTATTAATGTGAATAGGGTTAAAGGCATGAGAATAGCTATATTCTTCGTACTGCTACTTTTTAGTCTCAACTTGGCAGCTGAAACTGAGGCGTGTGATGATTCATGCACTTTTGTTCTAAAAAATGAAAGAGAGTCCAGTTTTACCGTTGTTAATGAGAGTAGGGCGGACACGAGGCTTTCACCTTTTTCCACATTCAAAATACCAAATACCCTAATTGCCTTGGATTTGGGCGTAGTAACTAGCCTGAATCAGGAGCTGACCTATGATCACGAGAAGTACCCGGCACAGCGGTGGTGGCCCACTGTTTGGTATGAAAAGCCCCTCCCGATAAGAGCTGCATTTCAAAATTCTGCGGTGCCAATTTATCAGCAAATAGCCTTACAGATCGGTGCTGAAAGAATGGGTCGATACCTAACTCAATTTAACTACGGAAACAAGGATATAACTTCTGGAGTGGATCGTTTCTGGTTAAATGGCAGCCTGAAGATTTCTGCCCGAGAGCAGGTCAATTTTCTACATAAATTATTTAGTGGGCAGTTGCCGGTTTCCTCAGCTACTTTGGCTTCATTTAAGGAGGTAATGTTGGTTGAGGAAACTGAGACCTACAAGCTCTATGCCAAAACTGGTGGGGGAGAGATTTCCAAAGGTTATGCCTTAGGTTGGTATATTGGTATCGTGGAATCCAAAGAAAATGTGCATTACTTTGCAGTTAATATAGACGGAAAAACCTTCAGGGAGGTACAAAAACGACGGATTAAAATAGCCCGACAGCAACTGGAAAAATATGGGGTGCTTTAAATTTTCCTTCTGAGTTTTTATTGGGTTGCGGAAGAGGCTCTCGCCTTGTAGGCAAAGAGGGGCTTGAGATGGTTATATGATATGAGTACTGGCGACTCTATTTCTTTATACATCCAGAGTTGCTCAAATTATTAAGTTGATCAAAAATTATACATTGCTCATCAAACTTAGGAGACGCTAGCATTGCTCCCGGCAATCATCATTCACCTTTCTATTCATCAATAGGGCTTCGGTAAAAACCTATTGACGATCGGTTTTTGCCCCTCTACCATCATTCTGAGAGTGATTTTAACTATTGGAATAATGGTCTATGCGACTTGGCGATCTTGAGAAACAGGTGCTCCAATACCTTTGGGGTACAAAATCAGCGGATGCCAAACAGGTCCACTCGGACTTGAGCAGGGCCCGTGGAGGTTCTCTCAATACCATCCAGAGCACGCTGGACCGCCTCTACAAGAAAGGTTTGCTGTCTCGGGAGAAGCTGGGGCACGCATTCCAATACAGCCCGGCGGTGGAGCGCTACGAGTTTGTCGGGCAGCTGATTCAAGACGTTACTCGTGAGTTTGTTGATGATGAGAACGGTCTGGTAGCCGCATTTACCTCTATCTCATCGGAACTGAGCGAAAGTCAATTAGAACAGCTGGAGCAGCTGATCGAAAGCCAGAAGGTAAAACGCCAGCAGGGTGATTGCGAATGATATTGGGGCAGGTTGCACTCTGGCTAAACCTGCTGACTATTGCAGCGCTTGGCCTGTTTGTCGGTATTTTATTGGTGTCAGCTGTCTGCCTTTCTGCTTCCCGGCATTCACTTCGCATATCTGCCAGTAGCCGGCGTTTACTGCTATGGAGCGTGGTATTGCTGCCGTGGTTCGCGGCTTCCACTGCTGCTGTCATCCTAGCATTCCCGAACATTTTAGGGGGCGTTGCATCACTGGCTCATTGGCACCATATCAACGCTTTTAATCTCTACAGTTGGCATGGTGTTTTTACCATTGCGTTTCTTTCCCTTAGCGGGTTTTTGGTGCTTCAAAGTTTTAAACGAGCCCATCGTCATTTGGCGCAGCTCCGCTTGTTAATGCAACTTTGCGATAGGGACAAGTCTGATCAGAGCATTATCCAGGCTCAGGGTCCCCAAGCTTTCACCAGTGGTCTGCTCCGTCCAAAAGGGTTTTATACCAGCGGTCTGCGTGACCAGTTAACAGCGGAAGAATTTGAGGTGGTGCGTCTGCATGAGGAAGCCCATGCGCAAAAATTTGACCCTCTGAAGAAATTAATATTCGCTTTGTTTGCCAGCTTTTTCCCCGCGCGTTTGGGGGATTACCTAAATCGGCAAATGGCGCTGTGTATGGAGCAGCGTGCAGATGCTTATGCCCATAGACAGGGGTGGAGTGAGACCTTTATCGCCCAAACCCTGCTTAAGGTAACCCGCATCTCCAATGGGTTGCAGCCCAAAGAGAGAAGTTCAGCGCTGGTCTGTTATTTCGCTCTTGACCAGCTGGATGCCCGTATTCGTTACTTGCTGTCTGATGATAAGGGGCGCAACTTATCCCCTTTATTATTAGCTGGATTGTTTGTAGTTCTCACTGGCACTTGCCTTGTTTCGGTGGATGCACTCCACCACACCGTCGAAACCCTGTTCTCCCACTAAGGAAGCCGAAGTGTTTAATTGTTTGCGTTTAGTCATAACTAAAAAACCGACTATAGATCGGTTTTTTGTGGCCGGGGCTGTGCTCTTTTTAGTCGCATTAAGTGGGTCCCTTAAGGCAGAGCAGGGCGAGGAGTTATCGGGCCTTACATATGAGCAGGCAATCCTTAAAAGCTTGCAAAACCATCCTGAACTGGCGGGTTACCGATATCAGTTTGAGGCTGTGGATGCTTTATCCAAGCACGCCAAGCTGGGACCACGCCCAGAGCTTAGTGTTGCCGCTGAGGGGTTGGGAGAGGATAAGAGCAGCGATGGCAACGGCAGTTCTCAGCTAACAGTTGGCATCAGTTGGCTATTACAGGGGGATCTCGCGGAAAAACGTGTATTGGCTACACGCAGTAAGACTTCTGTGATTGAGGCCCAAAAGCAGGTTCTTGAATTAGAAGTTGCCGCTAAAACCGCGCGTTACTTTTTCCAGGTCCTTGCGCAGCAGGAACGCCTGGAAATCGCTAAAAGAGCAGTCGATCTGGCTCGCACGATGACCGCTGAAATTAATCGTCAGGTTAGTGTTGGCAAAACGAATGAAGCCGATGCTTTTCGGGCGGAAGTCGATTTGCAGCGTCGACTGTTGGCCGTGGAGGATGTCGAACATGAACTGGATATTGCTAGGCATAAACTAGCTGCCCAATGGGGCTCCAGGGAACCCAGCTTTCTTGGAGTGGCGGGTTCTCTTTCCAATGCAATTCCAGAAGTAGATTTCTCCAGATTAAGAAGCTTGGTTGCGAGCAATCCAAATCTGGAAATTTTTATGAGCCGTGAGCGTGTGGCCCAAACGGAGATTGACTTGGCCCGTGCAGAAGCCGGCATTCAGTGGCGGATTGATACCGGAATTCGTCGCAATGAAGCGAGTGGAGATTTTGGATTGGTAGCTGGTTTCGCAATTCCCATAGGCAAAGGCGATCGCAATCGCAATCGCAACAAGGTATCTGCTTTGATGGCGGAACAAAATCGTTTCCGAGCAGAAAGAAATGCGAAAGAGATTGCGTTGGATACTCAACTCTTTGTAATGACCCAAAAGCTGCAGCATCACCGGCACGTTGCTGATGCCTTGAATGAAAAGATGATTCCCAGTCTGGATAAGGCGCTCACCGCTACGCAAAAAGCCTATCGACGTGGTCGCTACAATTACTTGGAATTGGCACTAGCCCAACAGGGGCTTACCGATGCGCAGCTTTCACTGCTCCAGGCGCAGTACAACGCACATCTTAGCCTGATTGAAATTGAAAAACTCACCGGCCTGTCAGTGGCACAGATAAGCGAGAGCGAGATATGAGATCCGCAGTTTTTTCCAGCCTGATATTCAGTGCTTTACTTTCCTTGTTCCTAAGTGGCAGCGGCAGTGTGTATGCGGCCGGAGCTGTCGCGGAGGTGGAGCCGGAAAAAGGGCCCAATCGTGGGCGCATGTTGCGAGAAGGTGATTTTGCCGTTGAGCTAAGTATCTATGAAACTGGTGTTCCCCCGGAGTTTCGGGTTTGGGTGAGTAACGATGGAGAGCCGGTTAATCCTCAACAGGTTGATCTTAAAGTGGTTCTTACAAGGCTTGGAGATGGAGAGGATCACATCGAATTCCGGCCCGAGGGGGGTTATCTGCGTGGTGATATGGTGATCTATGAGCCCCACTCATTTGTTGTGACTCTAACAGCCAAGTACCAGGGACAAGAATACCGTTGGCAATATGATAACTTTGAGGGGCGAACCCGTATTGAATCCAGTATTGCAGAATCCATGAAAATTGATACGGAAACCGTTGGCCCAGCCAGGATGAGTGAGACCAGCCGCGCTTACGGCAGGCTTATTGTAGATCCAGAGCAGGTACGTGAAATCAGTGCGCGTTTCGATGGCTATGTAGAAACTGTGCAGGTGGGATTGGGGGAGCGTGTTAAAAAAGGGCAACCCCTGATTGCCATTAACAGCAATCAAAACCTGAGCACCTACACTATAAAATCCCCAATTGCCGGTGTAGTAGTACAGCGCAATGTAAACCCCGGTGAACAGACCGCAGGTAGAGCTTTATTAACTGTTGCCGATGATACAGCTTTGTTGGCAGAGCTGGATGTTTTCCCCTCGACACGCCCCCAGATTCGTCAGGGTGCGCCAGTTTCCGTAAATATCAAGTCTCTGGGGACTCCACTGCTCGGGGTAGTGAAACAAATTGATACTTTGATGAAACCCAACCAGGCCACCGCCGTTCGAGTGTCACTGCAAGATGTTCCCGCAGGCCTCGCACCAGGTTCTTTTGTAAGCGGTGATATCCAAGTAGCGGAGTATGAGGTACCTCTCGCCGTAAAGCGTTCTGGTTTACAGGCGTTCCGTGATTTCACCGTCGTTTATGCCAAGGTGGGTGATCAGTATGAGGTGCGTATGTTGGAGTTAGGGCGTGAAGCTGGCGATTGGGTAGAGGTGCTGGGGGGGATTCGACCGGGAATCGAATATGTCACCGGTAACAGCTACATCATTAAAGCGGACATTGAAAAGTCCGGTGCGTCCCACGATCACTGAGGGTTCGACATGCTTGAGTACTTGATAAGAACCTCAATTCAAAATCGCGGGCTTGTTATTGCCCTCGTACTATTACTGTGCGGTTTGGGCATTTGGAATTTCACCCGGCTGCCCATTGATGCGGTACCAGATATCACCAATATCCAGGTGGTTATTAATACGGAGGCACCGGGGTATACCCCTAAAGAAGTTGAGCAACGGGTTACATACCCCGTGGAAAATGCAATGGCTGGATTGCCGAGCCTTGCTTATACACGCTCCGTTTCGCGGTATGGGTTGTCCCAGGTTACGGTGATTTTTGAAGATGGCACCGATATTTATTTTGCCCGCCAGTTAGTGAATGAACGGCTCACTGGTGTACGCGGTGCACTGCCTGCTGGTTTGGAGCCGGAGCTTGGACCCATCGCCACAGGTCTTGGTGAGATCTTTATGTTCACAGTGGACTCCGAACCCGGAGCCACCAATGCTGATGGCAGTGCCGTAACACCTAAAGACTTGCGTTCGGTGCATGACTGGATTGTGCGACCACAGTTACTGCGTGTACCTGGTGTGGTGGAAGTCAATCCGATCGGCGGATTCAAGAGAGAAATTCTAATTGCTATAGAGCCAGAGAAACTGCTGGCATTCGGCCTGACCCAGGAAGACCTGATTCGCTCGATTGAGGAGAACAATCGTAACCGCGGTGTAGGCTTTATTGAACACAGTGGCGCCCAGTGGTTGTTGCGGGTTCCGGGGCAGGCAAGCTCGTTAGAGACACTGAAGGATTTCTTGGTAGCGGAAGTGAATGGCGTTGCTGTTCGCCTTGGCGACTTGGCCAAGATCGAAGAGGGGCGCGAAATGCGCACCGGGGCGGCTACTCAGAACGGCAGGGAAGTGGTGATGAGCACCGTTTTCATGCTGGTTGGCGAAAATAGTCGCACCGTTGCAGGTGCAGTTGGTGAAAAGTTAGAGGATATCAAACAGAGTCTACCACCTGGTATCACATTGACTGCGGTTTATGACCGTACCGGTCTGGTTGACCAGACATTGCGCACGGTCCAAACCAATCTTATGGAAGGTGCGCTGCTGGTTATCGCGGTTCTTTTCCTGCTACTGGGGAACGTTCGCGCAGCAATTCTCACAGCGCTGGTAATTCCGGTGGCCATGTTAATGACCATCACCGGCATGGTTCAGGCCCGCGTAAGTGCAAACCTGATGAGTCTGGGGGCGCTGGACTTTGGCTTGTTGGTGGATGGGGCCATCATTATTGTCGAGAACTGTCTGCGACGCCTCAGCGAATCCGCCCGCAAGCGTGGCCAGTTAGATCTAAAAGAACGGCTTACCCTGGTATTCCAATCGACGCGGGAAGTGATTCGCCCGGCCATGTTTGGTGTGTTCATTATCACAGCAGTGTATTTACCCATTTTTGCCCTGACTGGAGTAGAGGGCAAGATGTTCCATCCAATGGCTATTACCGTGGTGATTGCGCTGCTTTCTGCGATGTTTCTTTCCATTACTTTGGTGCCAGCCGGCATAGCGCTGCTATTCCGCAAACCGGTGATCGAAAAGAAAAACCCTGCACTGGAGAAGCTGAATAGCTTTTATCGCCCGGCCCTGGAGTTTGCATTGCGCCAGCGTGGCATGGTTGTCGCTATTGCTGCGATACTGGTGTTGGTATCCGGCTATACGGCGAGCAGAATGGGTAGCGAATTTGTGCCGAATCTGGATGAAGGCGATATTGCCATGCACGCCTTGCGTATTCCCGGCACATCCCTGGAACAAGCGATTGCACTACAAAAATCCCTGGAGGAGCGGATTAAAGAGTTGCCCGAAGTGGAGCGTGTATTCGCCAAAATTGGTACTGCGGAAGTGGCTACCGATGCCGTTCCCCCAAGTGTTGCCGATAACTTTATTATCCTGAAACCCAGGTCTCAGTGGCCAGATCCGGATAAGCCGAAAGCGCAGCTGGTAGAAGAGCTGGCAAAGCTGGTAGAGCCAATCCCCGGCAACCGCTATGAATTTCTCCAGCCAATCCAGATGCGCTTTAACGAGCTTTTAGCAGGGGTGCGTGCGGAATTGGCGATCAAAGTCTTTGGCGATGACTTTGAGCAATTGGAGCGTTTGGGTGGTGAAATTGAAGCGGCAATAGGCAGTGTAGAAGGCGTTGCTGATATACAGATGGAGCAAACCAGCGGTTTACCGGTTCTCGCCATTGTTCCTGACCAGGCTGCGCTAACACAGTACGGGCTGGCCATCAGCCAGGTACAGGAGCAGCTGGCAACCGCCCTGGGAGGTACGGTTGCTGGCCGCTTTTATGAAGGAGACCGCCGCACCGATATTGTTGTGCGTTTGCCAGAGGTATTGCGCCAGGATTTGGATGCGCTAAAGAAACTGCCGATTCATCGACCCAATGGCAACTATGTGCCCCTGGAGGAAATTGCCAGCTTGGAACTCACTGCCGGTATCAATCAGGTTTTCCGCGAGAACGGTAAACGCAGGGTAGTGGTAACGGCTAATGTTCGGGGTAGGGACCTGGGTAGCTTTGTTGCTGATGTACAGCAGTCCGTTTCCGGTAAAGTGGAAATACCACCTGGTTACTGGGTTGAATACGGCGGGACCTATCAAACGCTCCAGTCTGCTACTGAACGTTTATCGATAGTAGTACCGCTGACCCTTGTGTTGATTATGGGGCTTCTCCTGCTGGCGCTTCGTTCCATAAAAGATGCGGCAATTATCTTTACCGGTATACCTCTCGCATTAACCGGCGGTGTGTTCTCTTTAATGTTGCGGGATATCCCTTTCTCCATTTCCGCAGCCGTTGGTTTTATCGCGCTTTCCGGAATTGCCATCCTTAACGGTCTGGTGATGCTTTCCTTTATTCGCGACCTGCGTTACCAAGGTTACAGCATAGAAAAGGCCATTATTGAGGGCGCCCTTATCCGTTTACGTCCGGTCATTAGTACCGCACTGGTTGCCTCACTCGGTTTTGTGCCCATGGCCCTGAATACTGGTATTGGCTCTGAGGTACAGCGCCCACTGGCTACGGTGGTTATTGGCGGTATTGTCTCATCAACAATCCTGACACTTTTAGTATTGCCGGCACTCTACAGAATTTTACATAGCAGGGATTCCATGTCGAAGAGCTCACAAGATAACCCTGAAGTGGCTCTGGCTGGAGCCAGTTAACCGGGCCAGTGTGCGCTTTGGTTCACAAAAATTTATACCTTTAATAACGGGAGATAGTAACGTTGCATAATAGTTTAAAAATGGTTTTCGCCCTGATGGCGCTGATAGCAGGCATGGTGATATCCATGCCGCTATTTGCCCACGGGGTGGACGATGCTACCAAGACTTTTCTTGCCGGTAATGAAGGGGTATCTATAATTCCCTTTCTATATATTGGCGCCAAGCATATGGTGACTGGCTATGACCACCTGCTGTTCCTGGTGGGAGTCATTTTCTTTTTATATCGATCAAAAGATGTTCTTATCTATGTGAGCTTCTTTACTCTCGGTCATAGCTTAACTTTGTTATTTGGAGTGCTTAACGACACACATGTGAATGCCTATTTGATCGATGCCATTATTGGATTATCCATTGTCTATAAAGGCTTCGATAATCTCGGCGGCTTCAAACGGGTTTTTGGCTTCAAGCCTAATACCAAGGCTGCCGTACTGATTTTTGGACTCTTCCACGGTTTTGGTTTGGCAACCAAATTACAAGAATTCAAGTTGTCCAGCGATGGGTTGGTGGAGAACATTCTGGCCTTTAATGTCGGAGTAGAAATTGGTCAGTTTGTTGCGTTACTGTTTATTCTCCTCGCCATCAATTATTGGCGTCGCTTTGACAGTTTCCTGCGCTTTTCCACTATGACAAATACCTTACTAATGAGTGGTGGACTGATGTTGGTGGGTTACCAGATGACCGGCTACTTCGTGAGTTAGATAGCGGGAAAGTGACTTTTACAAGTTAATAGAACAGAAAGAACATAGATTTAGAGCTTACAGAATGAATACAACTGAAATGCCAGTGCAATCTGCACAAACGTTGATTAAATCCACACTTGCTGCTGGTGTGCTTGCTGCAATTATGTTGACCACAGTAATCCTGCCAGCTGAATACAATATAGATCCTACTGGTATCGGCAGTGCACTGGGGCTTACTGAATTAAACAGCCAAGAGCAGGAAATTGCTGTGCCAGAAGCAGTGCAGCGTGGCGAGCAGTCCTTTGCTTATCGGACTGACACTACAACTATTGAAGTGCCCGCTGGCCGTGGGATTGAATACAAATTTCAACTGGATAAATACGGTCATCTGGAGTACGAGTGGGTAACGGAGAGTGGTGAACTTTACTTTGACTTTCACGGCGAACCCGCAGGCGATACTACCGGTTACTTTGAGAGCTTTGCTATTGCTACCGCAAATAAAATGAGTGGCTCTCTTACCACGCCTTTTGATGGTTCCCATGGCTGGTACTGGAAGAATAACGGTCAGGAATCTGTGAAGATTACCCTTAAAACAAAGGGATTCTACGAGGTTATTGGACTTAAGCAGTAACGTTTTTTATCAACATTTACTAAAGCCGAGAAGAAAGAGAATATTATGAACAAATTTATTCAAGTCATCTGTGTATCAGTTACCCTAGGTATTGCAAATCTTGCATTCGCCCATGGTGACCATGAGAGAGACAATTTTGCCACTGTATCTATGGTAGAAGCCAAAGGCATCGCCAGCCAGGAAGTAGCTCGCCTAATCAAAGAGGGTAAGCTCAACAAATCTTGGGCTGACAAGCCGCTCAATGCTGCAATGCAGCGTGTTGACAACCAGCGACAGTGGGTTGTCAGCACTCAGGGCAAGGATGGGGGCCTGGATAAAATACTGAAAGTGTTTTTATCAACGGAAGGGTACTTTCTTTCTTTTAAAGTGACTGATCGTTAAAAAATCAGTAATGTTCCTGCACTGCTGTCTGTAGGCATCGGCGCAGGAACATGACCTATAACTCTGACATGCCCAGTGCGGCTATGAGGGTAATTATAGCTCTATATCTAGGCCTCTTTTTTACTGAACTGCCTGGCTTTATCGCGAAAGAATGTCTTGAGTAAAGTTGGCTTTCTGCCCAGAAGCTGTTCTACATGATTGGAGAGATCAATCGTGTGACCCCACTCGCGGGTTACAGGCCAAAGTTGTGACAGAGCATCGGTAGCTCTCTCTGGAATTCCCGCATTTAATAATCCCTGTCTTGCTATTTCATCACTAATAGGTAGGTATGTTATTTCCCGATGCAGAACTTCAGATAATATATCTGCTATATCGGTATAAGTTAATTTTTCTGCCCCAGTAAGAACATATTTCTTCCCAATATGCTCACTCGGCTCTATTAGTATTTTTGCGGCTACATCACCGATATCCTGATGATCAACAGTAACAATTGTTGCCCCTGGTGCAGAGCCAAATGGAGCACTAATTGTGCTCTGTAGAGCAATTTCTTCTGCAGAGGCGAAGAAATTGCTGTTAAAACTGGCGGGCTGTAGAATTGTCCAGTCTAAAGATGACTGAATAAGATGCTCTTCTGCCTCTCCCAACCATCTGGCTATATCAATTGGTGAGCTTGTATCAGCACCTAAACCGGAGAGTTGCACGATATGGTTGACACCGGCCTGCTCCGCCACGCGGATAAAGGCGGCATGCTTGCTGGGAAACGAGGGTTCGAATGCTGTAACCAGAAAGGCAGTTTCAATACCTTTCATAGCTTCTAACAGGGATTGTTCGTCCTCGTAGTCCCCTTTCACATAGCTGATATTATCGGCAACGATCGGAGCTTTCGAAAGATCTCTAAGCATGGCCCTTACAGGTATTTTGGTGTTGGCAAAATTTTTAAGAACGGCTTTGCCGTTATTTCCGGTACTGCCGGTAATCAATATTTGTTCCATGATTATACCCAATAGTGAAATTGATATATGTTTAAGTTAAGAGTTTTGTGTAACTAATGAGGGGTAGTCCAAATACCCGCGTTCATCGCCAGCAAAAAATGAAGACATGTCCTCTTCGTTATAGGGCCCATTATTTGCCAGGCGCTCCACTAAGTCTGGGTTGGATATAAATAAACGCCCGAATGAGATGTAATCGGCAGAGCCATCGGCAATAGCACTGTTTGCAGATTCAAGGTCATACATACCATTAGCAACATAGCGACCTTTGTAGGTGTTGCGTAGCTGGGCATGGTCAATGTCTGGCTGATTATCTCTATCCCAGGCTCGCTCCATCATCTGTAAATAGGCTAGGTTGTACCTATTGAGTTGGTTGACAACATATAAATAGGTCTCTTGAGCATTGCTGTCTGTCAAGCTAATTTCAGGTGACAGCTTGATTCCGACTCTATTTGATCCCCAGACTTCACATAGTGCGGAGACTACTTCGAAGGTGAAGCGAGCTCTGTTTTCTACACTGCCGCCGTAGGCATCGGTACGATGATTACTGCTGTCGTGAAGGAATTGCGCTGGCAGGTATGGCCCGGCAGCGTGGAGTTCAACTCCATCAAAACCGGCTTTAAGTGCATTCTTAGCTGCCTGTTTGTAATCCGCGATAATGCCTTGAATCTCGTCATAAGTTAGGGCTCGGGGCACTGCATAAGGTTTCTTTCCCTCATAAGTGTGTGCTTCACCTACTGCAGCTATTGGTGAGGGCGCGACTGGCGCTTGGCCTCCGATAAGGTCCGGGTGTACCTCTCGGCCCATGTGCCAAAGCTGGATAAAAATTTTTCCTCCGCGACGATGTACAGCATTGGTAACCTTTTGCCAGCCCTTGATTTGCTCTTCCGTAAAAATGCCAGGGGTGTCCACCCATCCAAGTCCTTGGGCTGAAATTGCGGTAGCTTCAGAGATGATCATCGCCGCACTAGCGCGCTGGGCGTAATACTTGGCGTTGACTTCAGTTGGTACACCATCCCGACCCACTCTTGCACGTGTCAAGGCAGCCATGATGACACGGCTATCTGTTTCCAGTGAACCCAGCTTTCCGGGGGAAAAAAGGCTCAGATCATCGTGCTTCTTAGTCATATCTATCAACTCTGTTTGTTTCGACAGGACGCAGATTAACTATGCTTTTGATAAAATAATAATGGTATATTTGGATCAAGATGATAGGTTTGATGAATCAGGTTTTGTTATGACCCAAGAGCAGCTAAAGATGTTTATTGCCGTAGTGGAGCAGGGAAGCTTCCGAGGTGCAGCTAAGGCTATTTTCAAAACCCAGCCGACGATCAGTAATGCCATTAAGAAGCTTGAGGAGGAATTTGGTTTCCCCCTATTTGATAGGGATAGCTATAGGCCGAGCCTTACGCAACAGGGGCGGGCTTTTTACCAGCAGACAAAGCGCGTTATGCAAAGTCTTGAACAGCTCTCTGTAATGGGGCACCAGCTTGGAGCGGGAATAGAGCCGAAGTTTACCGTGGTCATCAGCGGTATCGTCGAACTGGGTCCTCTTCTAAAGCAGATCAGACCCATAGTGCTGTCATTTCCCAATACGGATTTCAGCATTAGTACTGAACTGTTGTCTGGCGTTATGGAGCGTATAGATGATAATGAAGCTGATCTGGCATTTGCTACTTTATTTGGTGTTAAGAGCAAGCACGAGTGGAAGAAAACAGGGCAAGTTGAACTGGTTAATGTTGTCGCCCCCGGCGTTTTCCCGGGTGATGACATTTCGCAGTTGGAAGCGGCACAGCTTCCCCAAATTGTAGTGAGGGATACTGGCCGTTCAGCAAAAAAGGGAAATATTAATTTACTGGAAGTTGGACGCAGATGGTTTGTCAATGACTATCACACTAAAAAGGAGCTGACTCTCGCTGGACTTGGCTGGGGTAGAATTCCAAGACATTTTATAAAGAATGAACTGGAGCAGGGCTTACTTCTACCTATAAGTGTTGAAGGAATTGAGGCATTTAGCAGTTTTGATTTATGTATTATCCGTAATAGAGAACGCTCCCTGGGACCAATTGCCGGAAGATTTTGGGACTTATTTTAAGAGTAAGTAAATTTTAATGCATTTACAAAGTTTGGCGATTTAAAGATGCCTTATATATCCTCATAACGGAACCGTTCTTCGAATAAGAAGTTATTTTTAAAGGTGTATGTCAAAAAATAAAAAATTAGTGTGAGTTAGTTGAAATAGTTCAGACTTGAAATGAAAGTTTCCTGGCAACCGGGAATCATTATGCCAAGTCTGAACAACCACATTTTAAGGGTCACTTCCACCAGTAGTGAAGACTTGCGAAAGTGAAATCAGGTTAGCGTCTGCGACAATATCTTCCGCCAATGTTCCCGGGAAGTCAGCAAGTCCCCCTGCGCAGCCGTAGACTTCATCACCCACTTGATAATCGTCTACACCTCCACCAGCTTCTTCAACAACACCAGCGAAGTCCATACCTAATGATTTGACTAGGTTATTTTTTGTACATCCATCACGAGTTGGTTCCAGTTCCGCTGGTTTACAATATCGTGCTCCATTCCTTGTTCATCAGCCATAGAGAAGCGCTTCAAAGCAGGCGTTTTACTGGTTGCCTGATACAGCCAATAGGCTTCCGCTTTTAGCGCTTCACTGATGGGTTTATCGATTGATTCATAGACCGCTTGCTTACAGGCATTAATTGATTCTGCTGGAAACTGAGCAATCCTCTTCGCCAGGCTATCGACATACTCACCGATTTCGTCTGGATCTAGTGCCTTGTTGATTGTTCCGAGTCTTTCTGCTTCGTCCGCATCGAAGTCACGGGCGCTGAGAATAACCTCTAGTGCTTTACCCAGTCCTGTCTGGCGAGCCATCCTTGATGCGCCTCCCCCACAGGGGAGGATTCCCATACCGACTTCCATTTGCATAAACTTATATTTTCCTCTGGCTGCGAAACGCATATCGAGTGCCAAGGCCAGTTCATGGCCACCACCTCTAGCGAAGCCCTCTAGTTTGGCGATCGTTGCTTGGGGCACCTTGCTGATGCGCTCACAGACTACCTGTAAATCCAGAAGCTGAACTTCTTCGCGAGATACAGCCTTGCCGGACATATCTTTTAATAGCTCCGTATCGTAATGACACACCCAAATCTCCGGATTGGCGGACTGAAACACAACGACTTTGGTTTCTCGATCCCGTTCCAGTCGCATTGCCAGGCTGTTTAAGTCGGCCAGCATTTCTTGCCCTTGAACATTCACTGGACCAAAGTCAAATGTCACAGTTAGGATTCCGTTATCCTGTTTGGTCGTGAACGTGGTAAAACCCTCGTATTTCATAGCGACTTCCTTTCAATCGATTAAAGTTAACGTCGTTAGCAGTTTCGTATGCTTAGCTGGGTGATAAGTGTTAAGCCCTTACTACTGGGTCAGCAGGAAAGAATAGCCTGCGCTCGGGACTCGCTGTGAATACGTCCCTGTAAGCTCGTAATCGGAATCCATGCCTCATATGGTCCAGTGCGCAGGGTATTCTTTCCTTCCCCCTTTTTAATAGGTATCTTTAAAGCCAAGTTTTTTGATGATGCTTTCAATCTCAGCTGTAAGTGCTTTTCTCTTTTTTTCATCTAGCGCATCTGGGTGTGGTTGAGACCAGTTACCCATGTCGTTGTCAAAGTACCTGCCGCTAGCGTTTGAGAATTCATCATCTAGTGCTGCCCGAACCAATATGTTGGCGCCGATGCTTAAGTCTTTTCCTTGAGTTCCGTAAGCATCTTTCACCATTTTGCTACCCAGAAATGATGCGGGATTGATTGCAATAAATGCCGGAGCTTTGTTCCCAAGTGATTGGGCGAGTTGAAAAGTCCACATGGTGAGAGCCAGCTTACTTTGAGCATAAGCATCGCTGTCAGATAATCGTTGGTGACCTTTGAGAGCTTCGAGATTCACAGTTGCTTGCGCCGCAGAGGATAGATTGATGATGCGGCCTTCGATACTAAACAGCGGCAATAGCTGTTTCGTTAACAGGTAAGGGGCAATGACGTTTACGATAAAGCGAACATCGTAACCCGTGTCAGTTATTGGGTTCTGTACCTTAAATATGCCGGCATTATTGATGAGAGTATCAATATTTGAATATTGATTTTTTATCTTTGAGGCTAGTGCTATTATGTCTCGAAAATTGGATAAATCTGCTCGGAATGTATCTATATGGGCCTCAGGCGAGTTTTGCTTTATTATTTCTTCCGTATTCTCTAGTTTTGCATCGCTACGACCATGTAAGAGTAAAGTATGACCTTTTGCTGCCAGTAATTTTGCAGTTTCTAAGCCAATACCGTCAGTGCTGCCTGTCAATAAAATAGTTTTTTGCATTTGTTAGCCCTTTTCATTAATCCATGAAATAATAATTTTTAAAATTGAATTAAGTGTTTCGTCACTATTTGCTTTTGTTAAAGCGAAGGTTTAGAGCAATATGATTAACACCAATTCCCTCTTGCGAGTTTAGATATTCATATAATTGATCATATGCTGAGTCGTTATTCGGATGAGGTAGGTCATCCGGGACATCACATTATATCAATGAAAAAAGGCTCCATAACTGGTTTGTGCATTATAGAGTTATTTCTCAGTTGACTACTAAATTGTTGCTGTATGGCAAGTGAGCGAAGATAGGTGGTCCAACCATCTCCGTTGTCGGCGAGCCAATCTGGTGGTTGCTGATAGGTTCGGTTATCAGTAGTGGTAGATTAGTTGCTTTCGGTTTTGGCAATATGTCCAGATTACCGGAAACTGACCTGAATGAGTTCTGAAGCTGAAGGTAGGTTTCTGCTATACGGCGAATATATTCATAGGTCTCCCGGAGCAGTTTCCCTCGCTCCTGATATGAAACATTCATTGCAGGATATTCATCCGGACGATCTCCATTGGCGACCCCAAGAATTAACCGCCCGCCAGAGATTTGATCAATAGAGGTAGCAGATTTTGCGACATGAGCTGGGTGACGTATGAGGGTAATGATGCTAGCTACGCAGAGGACGATCTTAGTTATCTGGCCTGAGAGGAGCCCGAGATAAACGAACGGGTCAAAGGTTTGTCCCCCATCGCCAAACAAGGAGTTGTAACCTAAATTGATGCTAATAAAGTAGTGATCTTTAAATTTGTATATAGATTCCAAGGCGGTGTCTCCTATGTTACTCGTATAGGAGAGGCTTGGTTGTCAAGTTTTTAATAAAAGAATTTATTCTCAATTTTTATTTGATTAATTTTTGCTAGTGTTGAGCCATCTAAT
Organism: Microbulbifer epialgicus; assembly: GCF_041447265.1. Classification (NCBI taxonomy): domain Bacteria; kingdom Pseudomonadati; phylum Pseudomonadota; class Gammaproteobacteria; order Cellvibrionales; family Microbulbiferaceae; genus Microbulbifer; species Microbulbifer epialgicus. The sequence goes on along the minus strand of NZ_JBGMEK010000051.1, from coordinate 8,451 downwards.
AATTGCTTCGTGCTCGACTTCCCCTATTGTATTCATGCTCGGATGATATCTGTCATGAATTTTTATGAGTTTGATATTATCATTTCTTAATTGTTCGAAACTTGCATAAGGCGAAATTTGGTCTGAATCTGAGAGTATTAGTAGTACTGGAGTCTTGGAGGACTTAATGATAGGTAGTATTTTTGTATCATTCAAACTGATTTTGGCTTTTTTTAAAGCCAAAATCGCACCCTTGCGGAAGTCCTTCTCGGGAATAATTTTGCTTAGTAGGGGGTGGTCACGTTTTGCATAGTTGTACACGGCTTCATCAAATGGTGGCATCGGAGCTAATAGTATGATTCCGCTGATATCTGTTCTGAGAGTGGAAATATAGGAGGCCGTTAAGGCGCCCATAGAGTTCCCTACAATATAAATATTCCCATTTGCAATTACCCCTTCTTCAGTTAGATCGTCAATAAGATAATTAATGTATTTACTGTCAGCCACCCCATATTTTTTACTTCCACCCGAATCACCATGGCCGAGAAGATCTGGAACAATAACCTGAAATCCAAGAAAACGGAAATAAAGGGCTGAATTCAGCATAAATTCTTTGGAGGTGCGATATCCATGCAATAAAATTACGGTGCCAAAGTAGCGTCTACCTAAAGACTCCTTTTCTAAATTAATTTTTACAATATTTTCCCTGTCACTCTCGCCAAATTTTACAGAGTACTGAAGCTTATTGTCGGTTAATGGTGGGCCATAATAATAACTAATACAATTGTTTTCTTTGGTTGGGAAAAATTTATTTTTCTCGTAGCCGAGCTCTTTGATTTCCTTGGTGGTTATTTCTTTATCAAATGAATGGTCTTCAGATTTTTCTATATAGCTGGCGATCCTTTGAGAGCAGGCTGAGATGAGTAAGCATATCGAGGTAAGAGTGATTGCTCTAATTAATGTTGCATTAATTTTCATATTGTTTTCATCAAGAAACAGCTGTATTTATCCACTGCTGAGCAGATCATCTCATGCTTCTATAAATATATCATTCTGCAATCTTCCACCTATGTTTGAACTTGTTCTGCTATTTAGCCTATCCATAGAAAATTAAGCTTGCAGTCCTATTACCTTGTTAAAATCAGTTATCTTTGTGGGGTACTGTCGAGTGAGATCATCTATGTTTTTATTGCTGTGTCGCTCCCGGGATGTATAAGGGCGAGCAAAAAAATATCGAATCTACTCCGTTTTCTATCATTTTATGCCTGCGGTTTCAAAACCATTATCGAATATGGTTGTTTTGCCCTTGTCTTTGACCCGTATTATATGACCATTGCCACTTCGGGCAGTAAGCCTGGAAAAAGAAACGCTTCATTCTTCATTTGAGCTATTTATAACTTTTCTTCCTTATGCTGTGATGCATTAGGGTCTTTATACAGTTGACTGAGTTATAAATCCCCGCCATCCCCAGTAAATCAATCAAGCGTTCGATGAGCACCTGATCTTTTATTCTGGTCCACTTGAAGTTTTACGTAAATGATATAACATATCATTTGTATGGTTGTGCTGATTTGCATTGGGCTGCGTACAGGAAAAAGGATTATTGTGAGAGATACTTTAGGAATTTTGGCTTCTGGACTTTGCCTAGTGCACTGTCTTTTGACCCCTTTACTACCGGTTTTTGGCGGTTTGGGGATAATGGGTGCACAGCGGGATGATCAGTTTCTCCACTTACTGCTGCTCGTACCGGTAGTGACTCTGGCTTTGGCTGGCTTCCCAACCTCCTGCCGGCGCCATCAGCGCCATGCGGTAATGATCGTGGGATTCACTGGGGCACTGCTATTGGTTGGGGCGCTTTACTTGGAGGGAGTATGGGAGCTAGTCGCCAGTATCCTTGGTGCGGGCCTATTGATCATTGCCCACTGGGTAAACCGCCGCTTGATATATCGAGTCGCTTTGACCGGTTATTCTGGGAATCTAGGATGAAGTTCGCAGGATTTTGTTGTTTGCATTGTTTTTACCGATCTGGTAGCTGGTGCTATGGGGAGTCATATTCACCGCAAGGCAACTATGTATAAGGTGGTCGAGGCAGATAAAACTGGTATCGAGCTGGAGTCACCTTTAGCCAAGCTGGTGTGGGTTGGGCATGCGCCACACAATCATGTCCAAAGACAGCTGTTGGAACTGGTACCCGTGAACTATCTGGGCCTGATCTTTTCCTGGAGTTTGTCGGTTCCCAGTGTAAGCCCCAAATATGTTATAGAGGCGCTATATACCTCCGCGACAAATGGTGACAGCTCGGTTCACAGCGGTTTCCGTGCTGGATATGAATTCAGATGTGATAATCTGGCGCTGTTCAACAGGGTCATTGTACTCTGTTTGATAAATTTCCCAATAGTCGTGGGATTGCAGTGCAGGGGATCAGCTCTAGCCTGCTCACTGTTAAAGACAACAAACTGCAAATGAAATAGCTATGAAAGCATCCCAAATCAGACAGACCCTGAGTGTGGCAGAACAAGCCTGCCGTAGCTCAGGGGCGCGCCTGACTGAAAAGCGCAAGAATGTCCTAACCGTTTTGCTGCGGTCTAAAACCCCGCTCTCAGCCTACGAAATAGCGGAGCATTACAATAGTGACGTCGGCGACTCAATTCCTGCCATGTCAGTCTATCGAATGCTGGACTTCCTGGCCGCAGAGAACTTGGTTCACAAGCTTAATTCAGAGAACAAGTATCTGGCCTGTGCTCATATTGCCTGTGATCACAGCCACCAAACCCCACAGTTTTTAATTTGCAACCGGTGTAGCAAAGTACGGGAAATTGGCATCAGACCGGAAGTCATCACCGCGCTGCGCGATACGGTTGAAAGTGCTGGGTTTCATCTTCAAACGTCGCAACTAGAGTTGGATTGTGTCTGTGATGAATGTAGCCGGGATGCAGCTTAGTGGCGGCTAGTCAGTTGATACGCGGGGTACCCGCCAACGTTATTACCGGTTTTTTGGGTGTTGGCAAGACGACCGCAATCCGCCACCTTCTGGAAAGTAAGCCCGATGATGAACGCTGGGCTGTTCTGGTCAATGAGTTTGGAGAGGTGGGTGTTGACGGCGCACTTTTTGAACTGGACCAGGAAGACAGCATTTACATCCGAGAGGTACCCGGTGGCTGTATGTGCTGTGCGGCGGGCTTACCAATGCAGGTTGCTTTAAACCAGTTACTGGCTAAAGCCAGGCCCCATCGTTTATTGATCGAGCCCACGGGTCTGGGGCATCCGCGAGAGGTGCTTGAAGCGCTGTCGGACGCTGTACGCGGCGGTGTTTTGAACCTTCGCGGTACGCTTACTTTGGTGGATGCCCGCTGTATAGAGGATGACCGCTATTTGCGTAGTGAGACTTTTCGGCAGCAGTTGGAAGTTGCTGACCTGGTGGTAGCCAACAAGGCTGACCTCTATGGTCCTGAGGACTTGCAAAACCTTCAGCGCTTTCTCTCATTTTTAGGTGAAGGGACAGAAAAGCCTCTTCAAGTGGTGGAACAGGGGCGTATCGAACTAGACTGGCTTCAACTTCCCAGTGGTTTCCAGGTTTCTCCAGGGAATGGTCACCAGCATCCGGTAACTCAGTCGGTGGATGAAGTTGAGCTATTGCCGGAGTGTGGTTATCTCCGCTCAGAGAATAGTGGAGAGGGGTACTACAGCTGTGGCTGGCGTTTTAGCCCTGAATTTATATTTGACTATGATGCGCTCTTTTCACTATTCAGCGGCGCTGAAGCTGAGAGAATTAAAGGTGTATTTATTACCGAGCAAGCTGTATTCGGATTTAACACGGCTGACAAAGTGCTCACAGTACTGGAGTTGGATGACATATTGGAAAGCCGGGTGGAGGTCATTAACCAGGCACCTTTGGGCTGGGATGAGATGGAGAAGTCCTGGATCGACGCCCTGGTAGATAATCAGTATACCGAAACAAAAGTGTTTTATGAATCCAAATAGCTGTTAGGCCGGATATTCAAATCTGGTCTGACCTATAGGACGTCCCTTACTTAATTTATAATTTATGAGTAAATATGAAAATAATAAATTCAATCGTTATTAGGGTTGCAACCGTTGCACTACTCACTGGAGCGAGTTACTCCAGCCTTGCCACAGAGAAAGAGAGTGTTTCGACCGAAGGCATGTGGCAGCCTCACCAGTTGCCTGAACTGTCCAAAGAGCTTCGTAGCCATGGCCTCAAGCTGGATCCAGCCAGCATGACCAAGCTCACTGAATTCCCAATGAATGCGGTGATCAGCCTGGGGGGGTGTTCCGCTTCGTTTGTCTCTCCCCAAGGATTGGTGATTACCAACCACCACTGTGCCTACGGCTCAATTTCTTACAATTCAACAGAATCCAAGGATTTGCTGGCGGAAGGTTTCCTGGCCGGGGATTTATCTGAGGAGCTGTCTGCTGCACCTGGCTCCCGCGTCTATGTCACCGTTGCAATGAACGAAGTGACGGATAAGGTCAACAACCGCCTGACTGATGAGATGGGTGGTGCTGCACGTTTTGCTGCAATAGAAGAAGCCGAGAAAGCACTGGTTTCCGAGTGTGAAAAAGATCCGGGCCATCGCTGTGAGGTCTACAGCTACTACGGCGGTTTGAATTACTATTTGGTTAAGCAGTTGGAAATCCGCGATGTGCGTTTGGTCCATGCACCGGCATCTTCGATCGGAAAATTCGGCGGTGATATCGATAACTGGATGTGGCCTCGCCATACCGGCGATTACGCTTTCTACCGCGCCTATGTTGGTAAAGATGGTAAACCGGCCGACTACTCCAAGGATAATGTCCCTTACGAGCCCAAGCACTACCTGCCCGTAGCGGCAAAAGGGCCTAAAGAAGGTGACTTTGTGATGGTTGCCGGTTATCCGGGGCGTACTAACCGTTATCGCACTGCCCAGGAAGTGGAAAGCAACTTCAACTGGTATTACCCAAACATGCAGCGGGTATTGGGTGAGTGGTCCGAAACGATTGGTACGGCTACTGCCGATAATAAAGATGCAGAGTTAAAGTATGCCAGTCTCGTGGCAGGGTTGAATAATTACTCTAAAAATTTTACCGGCATGATGGAGGGATACCAGCGCAGCGATCTGTTGCAGCGTAAAGAAAAGCTGGAAAAAGATTTGCAGGCCTGGGTGGATTCAGACAAAGGCCGCCAGAAAAAATACCAGTCGACGATTGATGACCTTGAGGCACTGGTTGTAGAAAAAGAATCAACCCGTGAACAGGACCTGGCCATCGATTATATGGATCGCTCTGCAATGCTGGGTGCCGCGAGCAAACTGTATCGATTGGCTAAAGAGAACGAAAAACCCGATGCTGAGCGTAAGCCGGGTTATCAGGAGCGGGACCTGACCCGATTTACAGAGGGCATGCGTCGTATTGAGCGCAGCTATCATCCGTCAGTCGACAAACAGATCTGGCTCTACTTCCTGAATCGTTACCAGGTACTTCCGAAAGAACAGCGTATAGCCAGTTTTGATCGTTTCTTAAACATCAGTAAAGGCAATGCTGGTTTAGAGGCAGCTCTCGACAAAATGTACAAGGACACGGAGCTTTCCGATGTCGAGGTACGTGAGGGCTGGATCGGCAAAAAGCCAGAGGACTTCAGAGAGAGCAATGACCCATATATCCAGCTGGCGGTGGCCATGTACGATGACATGCTTGCGCGTGAAGAGCATGAGGAGTCCATGAAAGGGCGCTTTGCCCAGTTGCGTCCACAGTATATGGAGATGCTGATTGATTATTACCACTCACTGGGTAAGCCGGTCTATCCAGATGCAAATAGCTCCCTCCGGGTGACCTATGGCCTGGTTAAAGGCTATGAGCCACCAGCCGGAACGATTAAAGGGGCTGCCGATGGTAATGACGGTAAGCAAGGTTTTGTACCTTTTACAACCTTGCGTGGTATTGAGGCGAAGTACACTGGCGAGAACCCCTTCGATGCCCCCAAAGCTTTGATGGAAGCTATCGATAAGAAGAACTTTGGCCGTTACTATGAAAAGCAGCTCGATTCAGTGCCGGTTAATTTCTTAAGTACCGTAGATATTACGGGCGGTAACTCAGGATCCCCGACAATGAATGGTCGCGGTGAGCTGGTGGGTGTTGTGTTCGATGGAACATACGATAGCATCAATGCTGATTGGGACTTCACCGATAGTACTCGGGCGATTCATGTCGATATTGCTTATATCCTCTGGGTAATGGAGAATATTGACGGTGCAGGATACCTGGTTCGGGAGATGGGCCAATAATTTTATTGCTGGTTAGTAGCATCACTAAACTAATCGAAGCTGATTATTTAGTGATGCACTGATGCTAATCTATCCCCTTATTGGTTTTCATGCTTCAAAAGCTTCTTCTTATCAATTTTACCCACCGCGGTAACCGGAAGGTGGGATAATACATTAAGCTGCTCTGGTAGCTTAAAGGTGGCCAAGCCTCTATCGGTCAGGAAGTCGTGAAGCATTTGTAGGGTGGGCGTTTTATCTGCACATACAATGGCTGCACCAACTTGCTCTCCTAGCACTTTATCTGGTAAAGGGATAACAGCTGCCTGCTGGATATAGGGATGGGCGAGTAGGTGCTCTTCAATTTCATCGCACGCAAAAGTCTCCCCGCCTCGATTTACAACATCTTTGAGTCGGCCGGTAACTACAATATTGCCATTGTCGAGCTTGCGCACACGATCGCCACTGCGATAGAAACCATCTGGAGTAAAAGCGCGGCGGTTATATTCTTCGGCTCGATAATAACCTCTTAACGTGTAAGGGCCACGAGTGAGCAGCTCACCTTCTTCTCCGACTTTCACTTCCTATCCGTAATCATCGACCACTCGTAGTTCATCCAGCGAGCTCATGGGCCTCCCTTGAGTCTCAGTGATGACTTCGACGGTATCTTCGTGTTGTGTGTAACAGATCAGTCCTTCGGCCATTCCAAATACTTGCTGTAGTGCGCCGGGAAATGCATTCATCGCCGCCTGGGCATCTGTTGGGCTAAGCTTTGGGCCACCGACTTGCAGCAAGCGGAGGGAGCTTAAATCGGCATCCTCCCACTTTGTCACTGTAGTCCAGACATGACCCGGTAGTAATTGGCTTGATAAGTCCCGAACGGCACAGCGGTGCGGATAACTCTGCGCAATGCGTGTAATCAGCTCCCAAATAGGTTGGTTATCCCAAATCCCTTGTTGTTTATAGTGAAGCTCCAGTTCATTGGAGTGAGGCTTGTAACCTTTCAGTAAATCGTTATCCAATCCGGTCTCTTAAAATTCGTAACTGGAGTTGGCGAACTAGTGTAGTCAGGCCCTATCTATCTGGAATAAAAATTTAAAAACTTAGATTTAAAAGGTAGTATTCGCCGCTCTGAGTTCCACAACGAGATAAATTTATGTCCGAAGCCTGGTTACAAATTCCTAATCCTAAACCCAATGCAGTAATCAGACTTATGTGTCTACCTCATGCCGGTGGTAGCGCTGCTCTCTATCGGCCCTGGGCGAAATTACTGCCTGACTCGGTAGAGCTGGTCCTCGTTTGTCTGCCGGGTAGGGGGCATCGTTACAACGAAACGATGCCAGCAGATATGCAAACATTAATCAGCTTGTTGAGCAGAGCTGTTACACCCATACTCGATCGTCCTTGGGCTGTATTTGGCCATAGCATGGGGGCTACAGTTGCACATGAACTGATTCTCTCCTTGCATCGCGAAAGCCTGCGTGATCCTGAGCATTTATTTGTTTCTGCTAGGAAAGCTCCACAGTTTCAAAAAAGTGGCAACATACATAAGTTGGATGACGAGTCTCTGTGTCAAAGAATTACCCAGCTCGGTGGAACTGCTCCTGAGTTATTGGAGATGCCTGAATTAAGAGCCTTGTTTCTCCCTGCTATACGTGAGGATTACCGGTTGATTGAAACTAGCAAGGTATCTTCGGATCAGCTTTTAAACTGCCCGATCACAGCCATGGTGGGACGGGATGATCCGGTCCTGAGCATTAATGATGCTCGAGGCTGGCAGCAATGGACAAATTGTCAGTTTCAACTCAAAGAGTATGCAGGTAATCATTTTTACTTGTCAGACTGTCCTGACTCGGTAGTTCGTCATATTATTCATAAGCTTAACCTGTCTTAAGGGCATCTCTATAAATTCGGAGATAAATTTACGAATTATTGGAGTGCTATTTTATGGTTGAGTTTTAGTTGTAAAACTGAGCTTATTCGATAAATATTGATAGTTAGTGTGTTTTATAATAATTCCAAGTAAAACTCATATCCATTTTATCCCACTCTTCATGCTGCGGGCGCAATTCGACTGTATAAACTGACAAATCGACGCATGTTGTAAACCAAATTCATCATGCCAACCTTAACATTGGCGCGCGCAAGTCCTATAGTTCGAACGAACATTCCTCCCTGTTCATTTTCCATAGAACCAAATACATGCTCAACTCTG
>NZ_JBGMEK010000050.1:0-32143 GCF_041447265.1 Microbulbifer epialgicus | reverse complement strand
TTTTCTAAAATGCCTCTTATAATTTGAAAGTGGCACCACTCCCGCGTAGCGGGTTTGTACAACATTTATATAGTGGTCATCATGACTACTATTTCCTTGACCACTATTTCTGATACAAATTTACGCCAACACGCCGTCTTCTTCTACTAAATCAATAAATTACGATCATTTGGCACCATAGGCCCATCTAGAAAAGTGGTCATCGTGACCACGATCCACAATTTTTGCCGCTCTCTCAACCCATTGATCTTACTGGTTTTATTCGCCAATTTGGGCAATCTCAAAAAATAACAGTCACGGTGATCATAAATCCCATGCCGATCTGTCGGTTTAGGCTAACCATCCACCTGCACCCGCCGCACAATCCCTTCATCCGACAGACGCTTGCGTACCCTATACGCCACACCGCCAAGCGTAATCACCGCCTCAGGACTGTAAGCGCCGACTTCACTGACCAATAGACTCAATTCGATACGCGGCACCCGCACTCGCTCTTCATCGTCGAACTCGTCAATCTCCTGATCCTTTATTACCCGGCAAGAAATAGGTGCACCGCTGCTACCATCCTTATAGGTAGCGGCTTTGCCCCATTTACGAAACGCGCGCTCTGCGGCTCTCTGGTCGAGGTCCATGGATCACCTAGGCCTTCACGGTTCCCGGTACGCCGGTAAACTTCACTGCTAGGCTGGTAGCACCATTACCGGCTGCCTCTGCAGCGAAGGCAGTGGGGCCGGTGATATCGCCAGTTGCGGCTGTAGCTGCAGCATCATCAAAGGCTTTTGCGGAAACATCCCAGGTGAGGGGTTGCCCCTGACCAATCACTGCGCCGGATACCTTGGGTACGGTAAACACGCCCTCAATAGCGATCACGCCGGACTCACCCTCGGCGATATCGTCCATCGCCACACCCAGTACTGCGCCGATGGCCACTACCTGGCCGGAAGCGATAGCTGCACCGGTGTTATTGATGTAATCGAGCAGACGCCCGTCTTGTACAAAATTCTTAGCCATTTCTTTTCCCCGCTTGGGTTAGAACTGTTGCAATAAAAAAGGCCGCGATGTGCAGCCCTTTTCGGATTCTTTAAGGTTTAGTTCGGTTCGAGTTTGGTCTTAGGACTTGGGTGTTTTCACCATGCCTTTAGCATCCCAGGCTTTCGCGGCCGCATCAAGGCGTACCTTGAATTCCACCCCGTCCACATTCCAACCGTTTTGCTGCTCGAGTACTGGGGCTTGCTGGCCGTCCAGGTAGAGCACTTCGATAGTGTCGTGCATATTGGGGTCCGCACTGAGATACCAGCCATTGTGGTTGTGCAGGCGTGCATCAGAAATCACGCTGGCCATATTCCACACACTGTTGGGCACAGTGTTGGATCTCTCAGAAGCACCTACTTCGAACTCGGATTCCAATACAACTTTTGCTGCACCCTCATCGGCAAGGTCACAGATTAAATATTTGGGGCGAATATTCAGGAAGGCATCGCCATCCTTTTGCTTACCCATCAACACCCTGGCGGCGTCGAGACTGGCAGTATTAATACCCGCTGCAGCTGCCAGATTCCCGTGGCTGCTATGGAACAGGTCTTTACCGTCGGCCATTTTGGGATTGTTGATCAGGATGCTGAATACTAGGTCGCCAACTGTACGCACAGCGGCGAGCCCCATTTTGCGGGGGATGCGGGTGAAGGCTCCCAGGTCGTCGTTGATAATGGCTTGGCGGGTGATAGAGAACATCTCACCATAGGTGGCCAGTACGGCGGTTTCGGCACGCTCACCCATAGTGACATATTTAAACTCTGCACCTGCAGCCACTTTTCTTAAAGTTGGGAAGGAGCCGAGATCAGTGCGGGTGGCGATCTTAAAATCGCTCAAGTTGCCGGTGGCGGTAAACTGTGGAAATACCTCCGCCGCTTCTTCATAACCTTTGAGCATAGATTTGTTGGCGATATTGCCGAGGACGGTAGTGAAGTCTCCAGAGCTGTGGGTAAAGGCTGCTGCAACAATGCCCATCTTATCCAGACCCGCTAGGTTCTGACCGTGGGCGTGCATCAACATGCGGGCAATTTCCAGCATGGTATAGCCTGCCAAGCTGTTACCTTCGCTGCGCTTTTCGCCGAGGGCGCGCATGGCAATGGCATTTTCTGCATCGGCTTTAATGCGTTTAATACCCTCACCTTCCTGCACGACCACACTGTAGCTTTGTACTGGGGTTGGGGTTTGATTGCCGAGGGCGGTGAGCAGTTTGTCTTTGGCGCCCTGCACTGAGCACTCCATATCATCCAGGCAGGATTGCATTACGGCACCGTGCGCTTCGAAGCCCTTAAAAACGGCCTTGATATCGTCTTTGCGCTTTTGCTCATCTGCTGCAAATTGCGCTCTGGCATCGGCGGCAATCTGGGCTTTCATTTCTGGTGTAACCCCGTTGTCGGTGGTTGCACCCGGCTATGCGGGGTTGGATTTAGGCATGGTCTGCGCTTCCTTGGTTTGGGTTGGGTTGCCTTCAACTGCAGACGGGAATCGAACGGGATCTGTCCCCTGCACAACTAATGCGTTGATGGCTTGCGGGGTATGTTTGAATTGGTTTAAGTGATCAGCACTGAAGCTTGCAGCCATTTCCACTGCTGCTGTGGTATCGGTAGCAAAGCCGGCCTCCACTGCCTCGGCGCCAGTGTACCAAGTCTCATCATCCATTACTTGGCTAACCTCTTCATCGGACATTCCGGTGCGAGAGGAATAGAGGCCAATCATGGTGGTTTTCACTTTTGCCAGCAGGCTCTTGGTTTTTTCCAGGGCACGCTCATCACCTCGGACACCGGCACTGGGGTTATGCACCATGTAATAGGCATTCTCGACGATGTGGACGGTATCTCCGGCGAGGGCGATCACACTACCCATACTGGCTGCGATGCCTTCAATCCAGGTTTCCACCTCGGCCTTATGATCTTTGAGCAGGTTATAAATGGCGGTGCCGTCGAACACATCACCACCGGGGCAGTTAATATGCAGATTGATCTTGCTGACATCACCGAGTGCTTTGAGATCTCGGGCAAAATCTTTTGCGGTCAACTCCCAGTAGCCGATGGAGTCGTAAAGATAGATATCGGCTTCACTGTTGTTGGCGGCAGCGGTCATGCTGTACCAGGATTTCTTGGGCATAGCTGCCTCCTATTGAGGTTCAGATTGAGATTCAGGTTCAACTTGTTTTTGGGGAACAGCGGTGTGTTTGGCTGGGGTGCTGATATCGTTTTCTTGCAGCTTTCTCTGCCAAGCAGCGGTTTGTTTAACAACGTCATCAGGTTTTTTGCCACGGCGACGGATGGTCTGCTGCGGGCTGGCCAGAACATTTTCCAGTAGGGTTTCATCAGCGCTGGCTTCGTGGGCTGGATTAATCCAGGGCATCACCGGGGTAATAAAATCGATGTGCATCAGGGTTGCCGGATCAACATCAGCCGGCACCTGAAAAGCATCAGCCAGTAAACCCATTTGCACCCAACGCCGGGTCACAGGTTCTACGATGTCCTCACAGAATTCCAGGCTGAGGGTTTCGTAGTTAGCCCACTGCTCTACCAGCTCCTGGCGCTGTGCGCTGTAGGTGCCGTTGTAGTTTTTGCTAATGCTGCTAAAACTGGCCATAGTGCCGGCGGCGGCCATGCGGTGCATGGTTTCTAAAAACGGGGTTAGCAGACCACTGGGGCGATTACTTTGGAGGGTGCCGACTGATTCCCCGGGACGGAGATCGTCATAGATGGCACCGGCACGGATATCCAAAGTGCGGTTTCCATCCTCACCATAAGACTCAACGTCATAAGTATCAGGGCTGCCCTTTTGAATAAAACCAACCATGGCCGATGCAATCTTGGCGGCAACGCGCTCGTTTTCTTCATAGTCTTTAATATCATTTAGGCGATTCATTACCGCGGCAAAGATGGAGACCCCACGGGTCTGATGGAGCCTGCGCACAAACTTCAAATGCTCGATATTTTCAGCACTGTGGAATCTGCGCTTCATGCGCCAGTTAAATGAGGCCCCCGGATGTTCGTCGTACAGCCAAAATCCTGAGGGCTCACCCCAAGCAGATTTTTGAATACCCTGAACTATGCGTTTGCTGGGATCGTTGTAATCCACCGGCAGGAAATCCGGTTCCAGGCATTCGATGCTGTAAGGCACCGAGGTACGGTGCTTTAATCCGGGCACCGCACCCTGCAAGTGCCGCAGTAGGGTTTCCCCATCCCGCAGCCAGGTATTGCATAAAAGCCGTTGGGATTTGGCCCAGCTAAATTGCCGGGTACATTCCGGGCGCCGCGCCCACTCTTGATGGGCATCATTCATTTGGCTGGCGAGGTCTTCATGAATATCGCCATCCCGGGTCTTGGGTTGGAATTCCACATCGATGCCGCGCGGGCCAACGATGTTGTTGACCAGGGTGGTGAGAATGCCAAAGGCAAAATCGTGGTTTTGCTCCAGGCGCCTGGCTTGGCCGCGTAGCGTTTCCACACTACCTTCAAGCACTAAATCGCCGCTGCGGTTATCACCGGGGTTCTTTCTCAGCCGGCTGGGTCGCGCGGCTTCATAGGCGGCGGCGATCTCCAAGGCGCGCCGGGCTTGCACACGGCGCAAGGCAGCCTCCGGCGCAAAGAACCCGATTACAGAATCTAATTTATTCATCAATTGAAATTCGCGTAGGCGGGGCCGCGGCGTTTGCCGGCGGCCTTTAAGGTTTCTTGACGTGCGCGGCGCTCCCACTCCTGTCGGCCATCGCGGATCTCCTGCAGGTTCTCTGCGGTAAATTGCCGGCCATTAATTACTGTGGTTTTTCCGGCGAGCACGTCTATCTCGGCCTCGATATAGAGGTCTAACATCTCTTGTGCAGTTTTAGACATTTAACTATCCAGTAGGGAGCCGGCAGGTTGTGCGGGCCGCCTTGGGTTTTTTGCGGTTGGCTTGGGCTGTTTAGGCTGTTCAGGTATTTGTTGAGGTTCACTAAATAGGGTGCGCTGGCCCAGGCGCGATTCGATGGTGGACCATTTTTTCTCGTTGTATTTGTGCATACCCATGGCGTGGGCGGCATGTAGGGCGTAGACCTCGGTATCGGTGCCTTCGTTGGGTCTGCCGGGGTGCGGCTGCCAAGTTTCTCTCCCTTTATGCTTTTTACTGGGCGCTTTAACTTCGGCGGTTACCTGCTCCCAGTAATCCTGCCGCACATGTTTGCAGCTATGCATATAAGCACTGGTGCCGAGCAAACGCTTGGCGATCAGGTCTTTAGCCTTGTGCGTGCCAACCATATAAACCTTTACGCCATAGCGGTCTGCCTTGGTTCGGCGTTTAGGGTTTTTAAAATCTACTTGCCTGGGTTGAGTAAAGATTTCCTTGGCACCCAAGTCTTTACTATCGCCTTTGATGGCCATCACCAGAACACCACGATATTTTTTATCGCGGGTTCTTACCCAGTGATACACCGCATTGCTGGTGCCACCATCGCCGGAATCGATACTGACCGCCGCTGCGCGAATTTCTCCAAAGCGCTCGTGCGTGAAGCTTTGGAACACCAGCTTATCCAGGGCAGCCCAGCAATCATCTTGCTTATCGGCGGTATCGCCATCGATCTCACCCCAGTACATCTACCAACTTTCTTCATTGCGGCCGAAAGCGCGGATGGTGATCGCCAAACGGTCGTGCTGTACATCAATGCCGATGGTTACCAGCAGGCCGCCAGCGGGACAGAATAATTCCGGATAATCCTCAGCGGCCTCTTGTAGTTTTTCGTGGTCCAACAAGCGGCTGGCGGCATACTGGTAGGGCCTGCCCAGTTTGTTGTTCTGGAAAACAATACGCGCAGATTCATCGCCGCTTTTGGCTTCGTGTTCGGCTTCGAGAAAATCCCGCACCACATCGGCAAGGCCGGTGCCAGGAATACACACATAGAGTTCCGATAGCTCCATAAAGGTTTCTATCGGTTCGATTTCATCCTCGGCGAAATCCTCACCGCATTGAGTTTTTACCCAACCCGCAAAGTCATCGCCATTCTCCCGCGCGGTTTTACAAGTCTGCAGGATATTGGCCTGGCGGCGGTAATCGTCCCAGCGACTGCCGCATTCCGGGCATCCATAGATAGCAGTTTCCGGTTGGTGTAGGCCGAATACCGGGTGTGGAGTACCGCCCTCTTTTTCCAGCCAGCTGACGTTTTCCCAATCCAGTACATGGGACTCGCCACAGTCGTGGCAGGTCACCGGCAGTACGCGCATGGTGCCGAGTTTGGTGTAATGCTCAACCTGGGAGAGATCGGCAACCGCAGGGGTTCCACCAATAATCAGTTTCTTATTGCGCATGCGCTTGAGGCGTTCGCGCAGGTGGCGAATGGAGTCGCCCTGATCACCGACATCCTTGTTGGTATCGTCCGGCTCCTCCACATAGCCCCGGCGGGCTGTGGTGGACTTCACATTGGAGATGGAGTTGGAGCCGATGGTGCGCACTTCTCCGCCGGGGAATTTCTTCCGCGTTGAGCGGCTGCCGCCCTTGCGGCTGGTGGTGACGTCTATTACCCGATTCACCGCCGGCGAACCTTCGATAATCGGCACCAGCTTTTCATCCATAAACAGCCGCCCTTTTTCATCCTTGGGGAACAGCATCAGGATGCGGGCCGGGTCGGTCACGGCGACCTTACAGATATCGGTGGCCAGCAAAACCGTCCAGCCGATTTGCGCGGCTTTCTGCATCACCACCATCCAGGATATCGGGCTATCCAGCGCATGCATCACGCCCCAAAAATAAGGGACATAATCGTTGCGGTAATAGCCGGCGTTGTCGCTATCCTCTGAGGGCAGTTTGATATTTTCTGGCAACCACTCAATCAGTGGAATTTTAGGCTGCGGAATCCAGGTCTGGCGCACCTCCTTCACCAGCTTCTTCAGATTCAATCTGGTAACTGCTAATAGCTTTGAGGGCAGTGTCAATGTTTGGCTGTAGGGGTTCGCGGTCGATGGTAATTGCATGCTGGCTCTCGATAGCAATAAGGATGCTTTCCACCGCTCCTAAAAATTCATTCTTTCCAATGGTGGACCACTCCACCATGGCCTTGCGTACAGACTCAATATCCAGAATTAATTGATCCTGCTTGTACAGCTCGCGCATTTTCAGTTGAGCATTCGCCTCAGATTCAATAGCTTGGGCCATATCGCGACAGTTGCGAGCATCGCTAACCTGACGGCCAGCGGCTTCTGTCCGTAGTCGCTCGCAGTATTCTTGTAGCCAGACCTTAAAACTTGCCCCTTGTGTAAGCACACCGGCCTGCACATGCTTGGCAATTGCCGGCTGTGAAGCTCCAACCAAGCGAGCGAAGCCCGACTGAGTGGCCTGATCATCAAGAGAGATATCGCCAGCCAAGGTATAACCCCCTAGGAAATTTCAGATATCTGTTAAAAAAGCGGGGGCCGAATTACCCGTGTTTTTGCCCTCTCAGGAGGACCCATTGAAATGCAGTTCAGCGCTGCTTCGCGGTTGCCAATGCGCGATCCATGGCCTTTTCAAGTTCAATGGGGATGTGCTTTCGGGCTATGCCTTCAGCAATTCGAAAGAATGGAAAACGCTTGCGGTACTCTGGCTTCTTTTTAACGAAGATTAGAATGGGCCTGACCGATCTACGACGCTTGTACCCTACCCTTTGCCATACACCCAGGGTGCCCTCAATCTTTCCGGCAAAGTAACCCTTGGTAATACCGCGCTTGGATTTACTGCGCCGGCTATTAGTTGTGTTTTGCATGGGATCAGAGCTGGCCCGCACCTGCGACAGGATCTTGGTCTAGGTGCCCGCCGTGATATTGCCGTGCTTGTTCAGCTTTGCCCCCTCACCAGGAACCACATACATTCCAGGAGGCAACAAGCCGGCATAGAATAAAGCCCTCTCAAATCGCTTTACATTGCGGTCCGTACCAAACACAGCTGGAGCTAAGTATTTGCTGGGCGCCGTGCCTTTGGTTGCATGATCACGAATATAAACTTTGGCACGACCAGAGCGCTTGGTCGCCTTACCTATAAGGACGGAATTCAGGGTTAACCTAACTGGGTTCATAAAAACCCGGCCCATAGCCGAACGCTCTTCCCCGCGAATCCTAAAGGCCACATTGTTCAGAGCTACAGAGCCGGCATAGGGCAGCTGGCGCTGTAACTCGGTAGAGGCACTATCAAACGCTGAAGTATCAATGCTGACATCAACCTTCATGAGGCTTCATCTTGCTGCCGTTCCTGCAGTTTCAAGCGCTTATGGTTGTAATACCAATTCACCATCAGACCAACCGCAGCTATCAGCACACCAGCAAGCCCTAACCAGTTATCCGCAAGCCAACCAGCGAGAGTTCCAGCACCAATGGCAGTCATATAGCTAACCTTATCCAGTATTTCGCGCATTGCGTCGTGGAAGGTCATCATTTCACCAGTGCGTGGGTCTTCTCTTTACTGCCCTGGCTAGAACCAAACCAAAAGGCCATGACTCGGGGGATTTCCCCGGTCATAACTCCGAGCATCAATACGCACATATCTCGAAGCTCTGGGCTTAGGGTTACTTCACCACTGAATAAGGCAAACAGCAGAGCAAAGTAGCCACCTATGAAGGCAATGGATAAGGCCATCTGAGCAGCAAGCCCACTCTTTACTCCCATATCACGCGCGCTCTTTCGGTCATCAACCTCAAGCGCATATACATCAATGTCTAGCTCTCGCATTCTCAGCTTGAATTCATTATCAAGACTGCGGAGTTCTAGTAACCTCTCAGGGCTCGCATTAGATACAAGCTCAGCTATGTCTTGCTCTTGGGCTTCACTATCACCAAGGAGATGCTCGGCGAGGAACTTGACCGCTGTTCCAGTAACAGGACCACCCAGAGCGGCGCCCAGTGTTGGGGCCACACTCTTAACAATTGCTTTCCAATTCATTAGTAGCTCCAGATTGTGACTTTGTATTCGCCGGGACCAACACTATGCTGGCGAAAAACAAACTCTGTGACCGGATCAGATTCATGTCACAAAAAGACAATTTATCGGGATTTGCTAGCAACACAGCAGTCTTGACAGGTAACCACCGAATTCAGTCTAATTCTGCCCCCTATAGCTTAAGCTCAGAGCAGTACCCACTTATAAACCGGACTTGTGGTTTAAAGAACTTAAGCCAATTCCAACTAGCTATTGAGAAATAAAAATCAGGAATATAAGTATGATTTACACCTTCAAGAAATACTTCGTATTGTTTATTTTGTTAGTTGCGAGCTCTTCTGCAATCTCAGCTGATCATCTTATAACAGGTACAATGAACTACATGGCAAGTAGCCGAACCTCGCTACTGATTAGATTGGACACAGGGGTCCCAGCTAATTGCGACAGTCCAGCTCACAACTTGATGAGAATCAATAAAGAAGATTCAGTAATGATCTCAGTAGCCCTAGCTTCTTGGGCGAGCGGTCAAAGAGAAATAACTGTATACACTGATGCCGACGGATCATGCACCATCTATCAGCTCGATCCACAGTACTGATGGGCCAAAGCGCAACTACTCCCATGCTAAAAAACCGGCTCAGCGGCCGGTTTATTTAGTTAATCAGGTGTCGTAAGCGACAACGACCGCATGATAGCTAATATATACTTTTCTACTTATTCCATGCTTTTTAGCTCGCCACCTAAAAATTCATTAACTCTTACATGGACTGACTCATATTACCGCCCTCCTCTCAATAGCTCCAAACTGTAGGGCGGGTGCGCTTGCCGGGTATTGGTTCAAGGTCATCCAAGTGAAGGAATCGCCTACCGATAGCGCCCTTTTGTTTAACTCCTATGCCGGTGAAACCCTCTTCAAGAGCAATTCGGATTAGTCGGTGCGCTCGACCTAAAGCCACCTGAACATCAACAGCCTGCCCGGTGGTATGGGTCATAGTGGCATTTAACCTAGCGTTATGGACTGGGCAGCGGTAGCCAGAATTGATAATCATTAGCTTGCCAAAGCGCTCCCTGACTCTAATCAGGCGCTTTAACGTTTCATCTTTAAAATGATTTTTGCCACAACAACGACAGGCCAATTCCGACTCGGTAAAATAGTCGTTTTGGAACATAGGAGTCTCAAATTTCAGGCATAAAAAAACCGGCTGGGGGGCCGGTTTAAAGAAAGGATGATCGCTGCATGAAAACCAAAGCAGCTATGAGCATATAGCTCCTCAAACACAAATACTGTCAATACATACAGGCTGTATACTTATACAGCAAAATCAACTTACACGCCAACTCGACAATCTGGCATGAAAAAGCCCGCACTGGGCGGGTTTCGGGCCACTTAGCTAAGAATCTGCATATTTATCCCAGCATGGGGTTTTATACAGATCTGATACAGAGAAAGTCAAGGGTTTCTAACTTATTGTGCTAAATTTCCAAAGTCTCAAATTACTCTACCATCACACGCATTTCGGCCATTAGCCTAAGCAGGGATGAATCCTATGTCTAGCTACCCCACTCTAAATATAATTGCACCCGACACTAAATTAAACCTATATCGACCAAGCATCGGGCCTGACGGAAATACAGCAATATTTGAAGGATGGGAGAATGATAACCCTAAAATTCTACATTGCATAAATGACCTTAAACAAAATGAGCCAACCCGCTTCCTTAAAACCAACGATCCCGCCCCACAGACACGTAATGACTGGTGCTGGGCTTCAGGTGAAATTGTTTACTGTCAAGGTGAATACTTGAATACGACCAGGTGCGATGGCCTGGAGTCAACAAGATTAAATAACACCAAGCATCTTATTTATGGATCATGGTCTCAAGATGGATCAACACTGGCCGCAATGAATCAAAATCAAAATTTGAAGCCCCACCCACACACTTGCCTTTACAGTTACAACTCACGGGAAATATCTGTTAGCAATATTAATGGCAAAGACAGTAAAAACAATAATATGTACGGTGGAATGCCCTCAACAGACCCCACGAACTACAATACTGTTGCATTTGCCGGGCAGTCGGCAATTGAAACATGGCATCCTAACGAAGATGGCAAAAAAGAAGTTTGCTACAACCAAAATTACAACTATATCTTCTTGAGCAAGAGAAAAGATGATGGAACTTACTTCTCTACGCCCTTGGAGCCTGTGGAGCAACTCCATAATTTTGAACCCAGCTTCCAAGGCCGAGCTCCGTCCTGGTCACCCAAGGGAAATCGGGTCGCTTTTGAGTCATATCGTAATTCTTCAACTGGAGACGGCTACCAAATATTTATTTATAACGATTCCGACCCTGCTGGGGCTCCAGTGGCCGTAACCGATCCGAGATTCGATTGCCAACATGCAAAATGGTTTCCCTGCGGCACAAAACTAATCCTTTCTGTGAAGCCCGAGGGTGGAAACCATATCTGGCGTATCGCCTGGATTGATATTTCATCGTATGTTAACCAAGAACAATCTTAATCCTCCCTATTCATCTGCATGGACAACAAGGTATTCCAGTTTGAATTCATTATGTTGAGCCCAGCTGTACCAGCGCTTGCTTATATTGAGTAAGCGCAGGAGTGGAGAGTCTTCAATCATTTGAAGTCCCAGCTTTATAGGCATAAAAAAACCGGCTCAGAGGCCGGTTTTAGGAAGTATTCTTATTCGCTGCGTCAAAACTCAACAGCTTTCCAGAGATTACTTATTTCAAAGCTAGCTGTCAAGATATACAGTTTTCAAGGCGCTCTACACTGGTTAACCTGTCATCGAGAAGATCCGCTACCACACTCAGCCCCTTTAGATTCCAACTAACACACACCTTACGGGCATACATTTGCTTTTTTAGGAACACCATATTCCTCCAGTAGTTTGGCGTACACACCCTTAGAGCAAAGAAGAGCCAAACCCTTATTGAAATCATCTCTAGGCTTTTCTTCCTTAAATGCCATTTTAAACTTGGTAACCGGCAGGAAAATCTTATGGATATCCACCTTATCCATTGAGTGCCCTTCTATGATGGAAAAATTCGTAAAAATGCTTTTATCGATAATAATTACAGAATCTGGGTTCTTCCAGAAATCCAGGACTTGGTTCTTTGAGTCTTGTGCCTCAACATAATTCTTTCTGCTCGGTGCCCCAGGGGAGAACAGACGCTTAAACTCCGGCCCTAGAACCAGGTGTGCGTTCTTCCAAACAATGAGATCATGCCCAACAAGATCTTCCACACTATCAATTATATAACCCTTCCCTTTATGGCTAATTGCATAATTAACAAACCCGATATAGTAGTTTGAGTAATAGTATTTATTCGGATCTTCATGCTTGATCGCATTTGCTTCTGCATTTGCAATCCCCTTATTCATAGCATCTGGAATATACCCCCACTCCATCTGTAAAAAGGTTATCGAATATCCTGGGAGGGATTTCAATATTACATCCACCTCGAGTCCGCGCTCGGCACGATTATCCACATAAGGTGGCGCATCTTTCTCTATCGCAACATTTAGCTTCATCGGGTCCGGTAACTTCTCCGAAAATGAAAATGATGCATAGCCAAATAGAATAGCGAGCAGAAATAGCTTCTTTAAGTCCTTATTTTGCATAGCAATACTCGATGATGACGCGAAAAGTTTTAAATCCCTAAATAGTAGATTAGGTCATAGCATATGATTTTATGTTGCCATGACCTCCTAAGAACTATCCTGACGCCTGAAATGAAGAGTAAAACATCGCTCCCTATGTCAATGAAATCTTTCCTGCATCCTGAATGCTATTTCAATGCTCGACTCAATGATTTGGCACAGTGTCTTAATACTCGCCACCGACTTCTTAACCACCTTGGCAACCTCCTGTAATTCCCACCTACGGAAATAGCGAAGCCAAAACACCCTTAACTCCAGTTCAGCCTTTCCCTTGTTGCTACGCTTCTTAGCTGCCCGAAGATATATACCTACAACCTGATCGGTTTATTCCGCTCTTGCCTCATTCACCGGTATGGGGTTTTCCCTATGGCCTGATACCATCTCCCGCGCAAAGGCAGACTTACGCGGCCAGGATATGGAACCCCCTGCTCTCTCCGGGTAGGCTCGGGACCACTCCCACAACAGTTCACGTATACCTAATTCAGACATTGCCCCTCCCCTCTTCAAATCTTTAAAACCAAAAACCAGCCAAGCACCCCATCAAGCAGCCCATCAAGCTGCCTTCGGCATACTCTCGTAGTAATCCTGAAACCGCCTTTCAGCCGCGTGCAAATTGTCTCGGTGATACGTGCCCAGGTAATTTATATGGCCCTGGTTTATCCAGAATTGGGTAACCACCGTATTCGCAAACACAACCTCCACAAGGTTGGCGGACTTGGTGTGGAATACGGCTAGGGGGCTGCTGGGGTTGGTTGTGGAAATCCGTGTTATGGCTTCTGGGATGCTGACTGTGCTCATGGTGAACTCTCCTTGGTGATTGGGTTTTACCAGTTGGTATCCGTTGCGATTTCGACTGCGCTGAGACTTCGTGTTCGCTGTTGCCCTAACGCCCGGGGTTGCGGAGTGATGTATTTCTCGCGTTTTAGCCAGTTACGCCAGGTGGCGAGCCAATCGAGTTTTACGCCGCGCTGACCGGGTTGGGATATCCAGTAATCGCGGAAGCTTTCGGCAATGTCGTGGATTCGGGGGATCAGGTCCGGGCGGAGGCGTTGGGCTTCGGTGCGGAATTTGTCCGTGAGAACCCAGTTTCCAGGCAAGCGTGTGCCGCGTTTGGGGTTGGCGCGATTTGGAACTGTGCCTCTCTCTACTGGTTTCTTATTGGTTCTTACTGGTTCTATAGAGAAGGACGTGTTGTCATTTTCACCGGTTGGGTGCACAGATTTCACCGGTTCGTGTTTTATTTTCACCGGTGAAATCATTGCACCGGTTTACGTGTAAAAAGAGGTCATAATTGGTTCTACGCCCGTTGGATTTTTCGGCACTCAGGTAGCCCAATTCTTCCAACTCTTCGATGGCATTAATCACCGAACGCTTTGTACATTGCGCAACATCGGCCAGGTAGGCATTGCCCGGATCACACTGCCCGGTATCACTGTTATGGCAATCGGCCAACGCGATTAAAACCAGCTTTGCGGTTGGTGTTCTGGTCCTGCGTTTTATGGCCCATGCCGCAGCTTCAAAGCTCACTACGCACCTCCTGTATAAATTTCCATATAGCGCACCGGATTACCGCCCTACTCCACAAGCAGCAGAATCACCATGTCACAACAGAGGGATTTGAAAATGATTGTTCTTCAGGTTTTACCTGCAAACTCCTATTCGGTTAGCTTGCGTGCAGAATATTCACAGGTTTTTCATAGCGCTCTGGATATAGAGACTCGAGTTCAGAAATCACCCCACCAGATGCTTTGCACAATCTCTCTGCCAAACCTCGGCCAACCGCACCACGTGCAACAGCAATCTGCTTGAAGTTGGCAAAGGTGGTCCCAGCTTCCTCGGCCACTTGCGCCACTCTCTTTTTTGAATACGTGTAATAGAACTGTCGCGGTGTCATTGGTTAGCCCTCCCTTGGCGAAACAATAGGGAATTACTATTCCTCCGTCAATAGTGTTTCCCTAATACCAGTTAGTGTTTTCCTAATGGCATAATTAAGCGATGGAAATCAAAGACATCCGCAAAGACAACCTCAATCTGCTAGCCGACAAACACGGCAGAAATACTATTTCTGAGAAGTTGGGCTACCCAGACAATAACTACATCAACCAGCTCTGTGGCGGTCACACCAACATTGGATCCCGTACCGCCAGGAAAATTGAAGCTGCTCTAGGGTTGAAAGCTGGCTGGATGGATTGGCCGCAATCTAATGAGCCCGACGTATCCATATCCGACAATTTGACAAAGGGCCCAGAAATTAAGGGGCGCATTCCGCTAATCAGCTGGGTGCAAGCTGGGCAGTTTTGCGAAGCGATGGACCTCTTTCAGCCAGGTGATGCCGAAGAGTGGCTACCCTGCCCTACGCCACACTCAGATCACGCCTATGCGTTACGAGTGAAAGGCGACAGCATGGCAAGCCCATATCCAGGGCAAAGAAGCTACCCAGAAGGAATCATTATCTTCGTTGACCCAGAAAAACCGGTGGAGAACGGCAGCCGCGTAATCGCTCGCTTGAATGGCGAGGCTACCTTCAAGACTTTTACGGAAGATATGGGACGTTTATTTCTGCGCCCCATCAATCCAAATTACCCCACGCTCGATATCACGGATTTAGAGGTGAACTTTTGTGGTGTAATCATTGGATCCTTCTACCCGGAGTAACCTTTTCTCCTGACTCTATCCAGCCAGCAGTTGCACACAAACGTGCGACCGCCATCTCAAACTACACAATGTAATTTTCCTTACCAGACCTCTAACGAAGTTAGAGATCTACTAATGGCGCCCATACACACCAGGAATAGTATTTCCCTATTTATCAAGGAATAGGGTTTTACTATTGTCGCCCTATAAGAAACTGAAAGGGCACTCAATGCACATCGCGACCAACTTCAGAAAACTGGCTCCACGCCAGGCGGAAGCGTTGACACATCGCGCCCGCGGCCTCTCCAACAAAGAGACCGCCGAAGCTATGCAGTGCTCCGTGGCGAATGTCACTAACTTGCTGGCGGAATGCTTTTACAAGCTGCATGCCCGCAATAGCACTGAAGCCGTAGCCAAAGCGGTAAAGCACGGATTCATTCAGTTCGCCCTAATCGCCTCAGTTCTTAGCGGTATTGGTACCGATGCGCAGGAGCAATTACGCACCCGTATCCAACGCCGCCCCACTATTCGAACTATTCGCATCCACAATAACCGCGAGGGCATCGTATGACCGCCACAGTCTATGACTTTCCAAAAACTGAAACTCAGCGCGACACCAATCGCCCCAGTGGTTATACCGGGCCCATCATCGCTGCAAATCAGAAGTGCCGCCGCACGGTAAAGGCACAGCTAAAACCTACTTTGGCCCGGCCAACACAGGGCAATGACTGGCCGCCATTTGGAGGTGATGCCGCATGAATTATTTCAGTCCAAAGCAAAGCGTGGAAACTCTGCTTACCGTGGCCAACGGCTACTCCGGTGCTAGCGCAATTGCTGCACAGGTATTGCTTTCAGCCTGGAATAGCAATGATTTCACGATCCCCGTTGCCGAGCTCGCCCTACTGGATGGGGATAACTACCAGCATGCGCTCAACGTAATCACGCTTCGCTACATGGGCAAAGAGCCCCAAAGTGTTATTGCACAAGGCGAGAAAAAGTTTCGCACCCTTTGTATCGAGTGGTCTCACCTCGAAACCCAGAGGAAGAGCGCTGCGTGAACCAAGCCCAGCCGCTCCCGCGAATACACTGCGCCCACTGCGGGAAACCCACAGAGCCAGTATTCAATGGAAAGCTGTTATTGCGCGGCTGGAGTTGTCAGCTTTGCAAATACTGGGAGCTGGCAATTGGAAGGGAGAGGAAGTTCAAAAAAATAGTAGGGACGAACCATGAATGAATTCTCCCAACTATTGCAAATCACTCAAGACCTATTGGCCACGGTAGAAGCTCAGCAGTTACAAATAAACAGCATGCGAGAGCAAATAGCCGTACTCTCCGAAACCATCCAAGGCCAGCCCTCAAAACAAACTGTGGATAACTAGGAGGCCGCGTGAAAAAGGAAAAACTATTCACAATCACTCAAGCCGCCCGAACGCTGGACATGGGCAGGAACAACCTGTTGAAACTGCTTCGCAATAATGACCTTTTGCACAGCCGCGAACCCATGCGCAATTCCCCCACCAAAACCGCAGTACAGCAGGGACTACTGGTTGCAGAGAATGCCGAATATAGCCGCGGCCCGGTGAAGGTGCCATATATCAATACCAAAGTGACATCGAAAGGCATGGTGTGGATTCGGGACTTAATCGAAAAAGGCACCATCCCTCGGGCCAGCTAAAGATTTAACCGCGCCCCGGCGCATTCAGTCAGAGGTAACCATCCTTGGGCTGCCGGTATGGAGCCCCTTTTTAAACTAGGAGAACCCAATGAAACGATATGCACTATTTTGCGGCACCTATAACTTATTAATGGGCGGCGCCAATGACTTTCAGGAATCTGTAGAAACCCTGGAAGAAGTGAAGGAAAAAGCAGAGCAAATTGCCAAAGAAAAACGCTTCAAATACTGGGTACAAATCTTCGATAAAGAAACTGATACATTCACTACCTATAGCGTCGTTGACGGTGAACTAAAGGAACGAGCTTTACCTGAATAAGCCACGGAGGGCTGCCCTGTGGGTAAGCTAGTAAAAGGCGCTACCTGGGCCAGAGAGCAATTTGAACTAGGCTCTCGCCCTGGTAGGGACAAAATCATTGAATGGATCACCGCCGAACATATCCCCGGCCAGATCATTGCCGGGGAACCCTATGTCGATGCCGACCGATTCGCCATACGCGATCACACCGGCAAAAGCCCAGCTCAGAATACCGCCATCAACGATGGCCAGCCCAAAAGCGGGCTGGACCTGCTGGCAGGCTAACAACAACACCAACAAAGCTGCAGTCGAGCAAGGAAATGGCCAGACCCAGAAAGCCCCGCATGTGGGGCGACACTCCACTACCCGATAACCTCTACCCGGACGCACGCAAACGAGAAAATTATTGGCGTTACTGCTTACCTGACGGACGCTATCGCGTTTTCTCTGCATCATTAGAAGATGCCATGCGTATGGCCATAGAAGCCAATGCTGTGCGTGGGGAGGGTATTAAACGAAAACCAGCCAAAGTACCTGATAGATCCAGCTTCGCCTACCATGCCATACGCTATATAGAGTGGCGAACAGAGAACGACCCACGCTTACCCAGCAAAGCCAGCTGGCGCAACCGCTGCAACGCCTTAAAGCGGTTTGGCGAAGCCTTCGAGGCTACCCCCATACACAAAGCCCAACTGGCTGATTTACGCAAATGGTGGGAATCCCTTACCTACCATCAACAGCACGCACGCCGTGCAGAGTTTAATAAATTTTTTAATTACTTAATGGCAGAGGGTTTATGCAAACTCGATAGCAACCCCTTCACCACCGCAGTTGACCGCCCTCGCCTACTGGAAAAAGGGAAGCCCACCAAGAAACGGCAGCACCTCTCCCTGGAGGCCTACCGGGCCATTTATGAGAAAGCTGACGAGCTTGGTTATGAAGCACTTCAATTGGCCATGGGTATCAGTATGCTCACCACCATGCGCCGCGCCGATATCTGTGAGCTTCGTTTTGATAAGCACCTTCAAGGTGATTATTTACGCAAAACCATTAACAAATCCGAAGCGCAACGGGATAGCCTCGCAGCCAGCCACTTAAGCTTTAACCTGACGACTCATCAGCAGCTAGGCAAACTCGTTAGCCGAGCAAGAGAGCTGAGCATCAGAAACTTTCGCTGCCCCTACCTACTGAGCCACACACCCAAGCAACGCCGCACGGGGAAGACGAAAGAGCACATCTGCCAAGTCAGCCCCGATCGGCTCAGTGATATGTTTACGGAGGTGCGAAACGCTACCGGCCTATATATCAGCCTTCCCAAGAACCAAACTCCACCCAGTTTCCACGAAGTTCGAAGCCTCGCCTCTGACCGGTTTAAACGGATGGGATATAACGTGAAGGATGTACAACACCTAATGGCCCATACTGACGAGCGCGTTACCCAGGCGTACCAAGCTGGGCATGGAATCGATTACGAAGAAATTGCTATTTACCTGGATGAGCAAGCAATCGGCCGAGAGTTTTAAAAAAGGGCTAGAAAAGCCCTTTTAATAACTTCGATACTCACTCAGCTCAAGGTATCAACCCAAGTTAGTACGAGCAGAGCGAACTTACTCACCTTCTACGGTTAGAAGCTCAGCACTGCCATCAACAACAGCAATCACCTGGTTATTACTGCAAGGATAGAGATTTATCTCATTGGAAAAGCTAGAGAGGATATGCTCAGCGGCATCTTTAAAGGGTTGATTTCCGTAGTGAGGTAACGGGTAGAAATCCACCAGATTCAGCCCTTCATAAGACTCTAAACCCTTTACAGCATCGGCATTATCCATCTCCTGGATATACGCAATATTTGGTGAAAGTATGACAGAACCTGCCGACTCACCAATATAGGTTTTACCGGATTTTACCTGCTCCAGTAGGACTTTATCCGCCCCACTCCGCCTCAGCTCTTGAAGCAGAAAAAAAGTATTGCCGCCAGTCACATAAATGTATTCATTATTCTTAAGTTTATTTTCAATCTCACTGATCGAGGCTGTGGATATATCCAAGTTATCCACAGTAAGGCCCAGCCTTTCGAAGGCCCTCCTCGCATCATCAACATAAAAATCAATCTCTTCGGGAATACTTGCAGTTGGAATAAATGTAACCGCCTTCCCTTCAAGACCTTCCTCACAACCTCCAATTAAGTCAGCAACCTCAGCGAGATATGAGGTCAAAAACAGTTTGGTCATGTGTTTTAATCCCTTAACGTATAAATCAACAGTCCTTTGAGGACCGCTGTAAAATCTTGTTAGAACTCCATAGAAGTAAAGCAAAATATATCAAATTATCAGATTATCGCTATCTACTTATCCACATACTTAAACAACGTCGCACGGAGAAAAGCAAAGAGCTAGCCAGCCAAGTAAATCCTGATCGGCTTAGCGATAAGTTTACAGAAGCGCGTAACGTTACCGGCTTATATATCAGCCTTCCCAAGAACTAAACCCCACCCAGCTTCCACGAAGTATGCAGTCTCGTCTCAGACCGATTCTAGCGAATGGGGTATGACGTTAAGTCAGTGCAGCAACTGATTGCGCATACCGATGAGCGTGTCACACAAGCATATCAAGCGAGACACGGCATCGAGTATGAGGAGATCAGTATCTACTTGGATGAACAGGTAATCGGTAGGAAGTTTTGAAACAGAAAAGGCCTAGAAACTCCTTTTTCCAAATGACAATCATAAGCTTAGCCTAAATCGATGCCCTTGAAATACAATGAGTAATGATGTTCGTTAGACTCTCATACAGTTCTCTTTGCTTTCTTTTTCGATATTTTTCATCCTCAATATTATAGAGTAATTTAGTAGTTACAATCGCGCCTATCTCACTCTCGTTACTTGGTTCATATTGAAAGAAAATTATGGTCCCAAGTACCTTCGGAGTTAGAACCCGATAAAGAGTTGAATCTGTATCAAAATCATATCCGAGAGTATTGGCCTTCAAGACTCCCCTCCAGGCTCTGATTGCACCCTCTACCGACTTTAATTCCTGAACTGCACAAGCACCATCCGGAAAACTATTTATAGTAGCGAAAGATTTATGTCTATTAGCACAAGCTGAAGAAAAACTTATCAACAACAGGATTATAATAAACCTCAAACACTTCATAATTTTTATCGAAAATCTCAACCTCTGAAAAATAATCGATAAAGAAAACATCAAAAATTGTTTTACATTCACCAGAACACCAATTCAACAAGCAACTTTAGGAAAAACGCCAGTAAGCCGATTTCAATACTTACTATAAACTTAACCAACTCTAATTATTTCAGACAATAAGAGATCAAGAGAACTTCTCGCCACTACCTGCTGTTCTACAGGGACTACTTCCTTTTTTCTAATTTGAGTATGAAGATAAGAATCTGTGATTTTGCGTATTTGGATATCCAAAGCTTTCATTGATTCTCCAAATGATCTTGTTCCACGATAATTATTTGCGACCTCTGAAAAGGCCCGACAACCAAATATTGGCGGCACATGATCAAATCTTTCATCCAAATTTTTCAAAGCATCAATACGCTCTTGTGAGACATAAAAAACAATGATGTTATTATTTAAATTACTATCAGACCTATCAATAATTTCTGCTTTTTTAATAGCTTTATTGAGAATTCCTACTGCATTGTTCATATTCGTATTTGAGTCAGCTGTATTTCCTATCCTGTAAGTTACAATGGCCGCAGTTACGGCTTGTAAAAATTCTCGCTCATATAGCTCATTAAGAGAAAGAATCGGGCTGACTGCTTCAGACCATTGTTCAAAATCAAGAAGAGACGAAAAAGGAGCTTTAGCGGCACGCTCTCTTTTTAAGTTTAATAGTTCTCCAAGAAGGCTCATGTAACTCCTCATATTGCTAAACAATTAATCCAGGAAAAGCTCTTTTATAACACCTTACTTTGCATCTCAAAAGTCATCCGTCTTGGGGCAAAAATGAAGAACTACCTCCTCTTAATTGGTACGATTATTGTGGAAAATATAAAGCGACTCTATTGTTCTTTTCTTATTAGATATTCAGAGCTGGCTTACACAACTCAGAGCAATACCAAAGCGATATCGACCCAGCTGAACAGGCCAAGATAAGAATATTTTAAAATGGGAAAATCCAGGCAAAAAAAAGGGCCCTAAAGGCCCTTTTTTCATTCTTGCGAGTTTTTGTTCACGTTTTTGTCCACTGGATAAGAGGCCGTGAACCTCTTCTCGCAACCCCTTGATAGGCAAGGGAAATTTGGTGGAGCTAAGCGGGATCGAACCGCTGACCTCAACACTGCCAGTGTTGCGCTCTCCCAGCTGAGCTATAGCCCCAAATTCTGCTGCCTGACGTTTCCGTCGAAAGCGGGGCGCATTTTAGCAAGGTTTAGACGCCTGTCAACAGAAAAAATAACTTTTTAATCAATTAGTTAGCTGCCAAAAATGGGCGCTCTCAGAAGCTGTCACTTCCGAGGGCTATGAAGGCAGCAAAGCCTTAATTGAGTCCGGCGTACTCCTTTTCCCAGCGCTTCAGCACCTTTTTCCCAGCGCCACCCAGTACGTCGATTGCCTGGCGCAGGCGGGCGCGGCTGAGGTCGGGGCCCAGGAGTACCATGGCTTCCATCACAGAGAAGGAGGCGGTGGTGCCGCTGATGGCGACAAACAGTGGGGCGTTGAAGTCTTTCAGTTTGATTTCCATGGCCGTGGACAGGGCTTTCACTGCCTGGAAGATGCTGTCTTTGTCCCAAGCACGCAGGGCTTCGAAGCGCCACAGGGCAAATTGCAGCAGTTTCTTCTGGTCATCCAGGGGTAGCTTGTTACCGCTGAAGCTCTCTTCAGTCAGGGGCAATTTGCCGGAGGCGAGGAAGCTAACCAGAGGAGCAAAGTCTCCAAATGTCTCCATACGTTCTTTGGCCTGTGGCAGTACCTTGAGCAGATTTTCGCGGTTAAACATCCACTCGGTGAGGCGATCGGCGAGTTGCTCATTTTCCAGCTCGCGAATCCACAGGCCATTCAGCCAGGACAGTTTCTCCACATCGAACACCGGGCCGCCCAGGGAGACACGCTGAATGTCGAAGTGCTCCAGCATCTCTTCGAGGGAGAACTTCTCACGCTCATCCGGCATGGACCACCCCATACGACCCAGGTAGTTCAGCAGGGCTTCGGGCATAAAGCCGGCGCGCTGGTAATAGAGAATAGAGGTGGGGTTCTTTCGCTTGGAAAGCTTCGTCTTGTCCGGGTTGCGCAACAGCGGCAGGTGGCAGAGCACCGGCATTTCCCAGCCAAAGTATTCATACAGCAGCTTGTGCTTGGGCGCTGAGTTAATCCACTCTTCACCACGAAGTACATGGGTGATCTCCATCAGGTGATCATCCACCACATTCGCCAGGTGGTAGGTGGGCATTCCATCGGACTTGAGCAAAATCTGGGCATCTACCTGGGCCCAGTCAATCTCGATAGTACCGCGCAGCAGATCTTCCACTACACAAGTGCCGCTCTCAGGCACATTCATGCGCACAACATAAGGCGCTCCGGCGGCGTGGCGCTTCTCTACCTCTTCTTCCGGCAGGGCCAGGTCGCTGGGCTTCAGTGAAGTGCGCCCTGCTTCGCGCAACCCTTCACGCAGCTGCTCCAGTTCTTCCGCGGTACGGTAGCAATGGAAGGCATGTCCTTTCTGTACCAGCTCGTCGCAGTAAGTTTTGTAAATATCACCGCGTTCGCTCTGGCGGTAGGGGCCGTGGGGACCTCCTACATCTGGACCTTCCTGCCAATCCAAACCCAACCAGCGCAGGCTGTCGAGAATCGCTTTCTCGGATTCCGGGGTGCTGCGCTGCTGATCGGTATCTTCAATACGAAGTACAAACTGGCCACCCTGTGCTCGGGCAAAACACTGGTTGAAGAGAGCGATATAGGCAGTACCAACATGGGGGTCACCGGTTGGTGACGGTGCAATTCGGGTTCTTACGGTCATGATAAACCTGATAGAAGGTGGATAAAGAACTGTTCAAGGCGCGGGATTATAGCGCTGGCCGGTCGTCGGGCACAGACAGCAATTCCCAAACATAAAGATGTTTTTGGCGCCACCACTCTAATAAAGTGCACAAATGGCGTGACTTCTATCACGAAAAAAGTATGATCGCCGCCAGAAACATGGAACAGCTTGGCTAACGCATTAGCCGTTATTGTGCAGGGATTTCCGCGAGCAACTTTTCCTCTGAATGATAAATCAACCACTCAGGAAGATAGGCCATGAAAAAAAATGTAGTTCGTTCACTGATCTCTGCGGTCACGGCAGGCTTGCTTTTCAGCACTTCACTGGCCTCAATGGCTGTTGAGGATAGCGCAAACAGCATAATCACTTTAAGTATTACTCCCACTATTGAAATTAGTGGAGTCAAAGATATCCCTTTGACGATTAGTAACCTAAGTGATCCTGTAGAGGGCGATAGTACTTTTTGTGTAGCCGGCTTTGGCTTTTCAACATTTAGCATTCGTTTTGACAGTGATGACGACCCTGAAAATGGCACTGCGTTTGTCTTAACGGGAAATGGCGTAAATGTTCCTTATAGCGTTGAATTTGTAAACGATACCTCTGAAAGTTATCAGCCAGTAACAAGCGGTACTCCCATCAACAACTTGGACAGACAGGCTGATTCCTGTGGATCAGACAATGCTCGCTTCCAGGTAACTGTAAATCAAAACGATTGGCAGAATGAAGATGTACTAAATGGCACTATCTATACCGATACCCTCCTGATCACCGTAGCTTCCGAGTAATTTAGAGAGCAGTTGGACTCTAGCAGCTGCTCCGATAGCTCCCTATGGCAGGACGTCACCCGAGAGGGCTGGCGCTGGCTCTTTGCTTGGCGCAAGTCCTTAAATCTGATGCCCTAGCAGCAACAGCGGCTACCTTCTTGCTGGAAACTTCAGTGCCGGAAGGATTTGATGCACTGCTAGTCTCCGAACATCTTGTGGTTGATCTCTATTACGGTGGTAAGGAAATTGGGGCCGCGCAGGCTTCGGTAGAGTCTAACCATATCCGCTTTGATTCCCCCGAATCTGTACTCGCCCTTCTGCCAGTAGTGAAAGATCCTGAACGGGTGCTCACTTTACTGGGAACAAGCCAGTCAAAAAATACACAATATATCTGTCACTCAGCTAGGCAAGTGAACTGTGGATACCTGCTTCCGGAGGAGTTCGCAGTTATCTATGATGAAGAGCGTTTTCGGCTTGATCTGTTTTTTGCACCCGAACTGTTGCCTCAACAAGCAGCCATTAAAGACCCTTACCTACCCGCTGCGAGCAGTGACTTTTCTGCAGTGCAAAACCTCAGTGGCACCTGGAGCGGCGTCGAAAGTGATTGGGGCCCCAGCAGTTACCAGGCAACACTAAACGGTAATACCATTATCAGTTTTGGTGAAAGCGCGCTGCACAGCCGCTGGTCCAACGCGACAGAACAGGGTAGCCGGCTTCACACTTTACACTGGAGCAGGGATTTTCGCGGACAGGCCTATTCAGTGGGATTGCTGCAACCGCAGGGTGGGCATAATTTCTTTAAAACCCAGGAAGCTCTATACGGCTTAGAGCTGCGCAGCTCTCAGCGAAGCCGTACTGATATTAAGTACCAGCAGGGAGCCCCGCTGGAAATTAATATGCCAGTGCGCGGGCGGATTGAAGTCTATTGGGATAAACGCCTGGTTCACACAGAACTATTGGAGGCGGGTAACCGTTTATTAAATACCTCCACTATGCCGCATGGTGCCTACGAAGTGGAGATTCGTACATACGATGAGACCGGGAGAGCACTCAGCCAGCACACAGAATTTTTTGCCAAGGACTCGTTGCTGCCGGCTCCGGGAGAGTGGTTTTGGAGTTTCCAAGCAGGATTGCCCACGCTGCCCTACAATACGGGCACTTTGCCCGAGCACTATGATGAAGGGCTGATTCAAGGTTCGATTGCGCGCCGCCTTTCAACCGGCACAGGACTATTCGCTTCAGTAGCTGCCGCAGAGAAGCAGCAGCTGGCGGAGGTTGGCCTGCGCTGGGTGGGGCAATACCTGGAATTTTCCCCCAGCCTGGTAACTACCAACGAGGGTCGCAGTGGCCACCGCTTGCAAGCACTGCTAAAAACCCCTTTCGCCACCATAAGTGCGATGGAGACCAAGCTTTCAACAAAAAACCAGTTGCCGGAGGATAACAGTTATCGGCTTTTATCCGGTGGCTATTCCCAGCGCAGCTTTAGCCTACAGAGTGGAATTATGGGGGGGCAGCTTTCCCTGCGCTATAGCGAGCGAGATCAGGCTCAAAGCTTATTGCCCGGCGGCTTCACCGTGGATGATACTTCCGACGGGGCGCGCAAGCTGACAACCCTGGAATTTCGCCGCAATTTCTTTCAAAACCCAAGCTGGATAGGCAACGCAAGCCTTTCCCACAGCGATGCCGATGGACAGCAATATACCAGTATTGGTATCCAGTTTCGTTTGCGGTCAAAGCACTGGCAACACACCGCCAATTTGCACAGTGAAAACAGTGATAGTGGTACAGGTGGAGAGCGGTTAGCTTTTCATACCCGCTGGCGCGACCAAGGCTTATGGGCACCGGAATTTGAGCAACAGCTTTCCGTCGAACAAGCGCCGGGGGTAAATTACCTGGAAAGCCGCACCCATCTTGCAGGTCATATGGGCTATGTAAATGCCACTGTCGGATTCACTCATGATGATAAGGGGGATGCCATTAATTACCTGGGAGGGTTTAGCACCAATCTAATCTCCACAGGACAAGAGCTGGCCTGGGGAGGCGAGAGAGCGTTGGAAAGCGCGGTGATTGTCGATATTGAGGGAAGTGATCAACAAGATTTTGAAGTACTGGTAAACGGTGTTCGGCGTGGCTATGCCAAGGGCGGCAATAAATCCGTTATCAATCTACCAGCCTTTAAAAGTTACGTCTTATCACTGCGCCCACTTGAGCAAGGCTTCTTCGATTTCCGTGAGACAAATGAAACCGTAACGCTTTACCCCGGCAACGTAAGTTCAGCGAGCTACCAGGTATTGCCTCAGACGCTGGTATTAGGTCGGCTGATGGACGAAGATGAGGGAATAGCCAATATTCAAGTTTTCATCGGCGATCACAATGCCATTACCGATCAGTACGGCGTCTTCCAGCTGGAGGTGAGCGGCGACCAAAAGACTCTAGCCTCCCAAGAAATTACTTGGAGTAACTGCCGTATTCCTATAAAAATCCAATCCGTTGGGGAAAGCTGGTTAAATTTGGGCACCATTGAGCAATCTCGTGCTCTTTGCCAAATCGAATACACCTCGGAGGCAAAAGGTGTACACCACTAAAACACTTCTGAAAAAAGCTATTTGGCCTGTTTATTTCATGGTTATCCTAAGTATGGGAATGAGCTTACCAGTGAATTCACAGACCAGTTGCTCCGGTAATGGCAGATTGCGCACCTGTAATCTTGGAGGCTCCCATACTTTAAATTACGAAACAGACCCCAAGGATATCCCTTTCACTTTACGCAGCCGTCGACGCGGTAATGCCTGGCCATACTATTTAGAAATATCATCGCTAAACGGTAATACTTTTTCACTGATCTCAGATAACGGAGAGCAAATTGATATTTCTATAACATTCACTTCCAATGAAGGCGTTACAGAGGCATTAAATCCAGGAGTTCTGGCTGGCTCCTTTGGTGGTACCACGAACGATGCAGATGCTTTTCTTTCTGTCGAAGTAGATAGTTCTCTCACTCCATCTTCCAGTCGATACTCTGGCAGTTTCCAAATGGAGCTAAGTCAGTATCGATTATTTTTCCTCATTGATACAGAAACTATAGAGTTCGACATAGTCTTGGAGGTAGAACCAAATATTACTATTCGCAACCTGGGAGATATCGACCTGAGTAATTCAGGTATCACTTTAGGCCAGGTTATTGAAGGATCAGAAGATTTCTGTGTGGGCGGTATCGGCTTTTCCAACTATACCGTTAACCTTAGCAGTAGTAATGGCAGTACCGGCGGTGGTGGAAGCAGCGGTTATGAGCTAGGTGGATCAAGCGAAAATATACCCTATACAGTAACTTTCTCAGATGACTTAACGGGCACCAGCGGCATAGCACCCGGAGGACTCGGGGACGTGCCTGGCAGCTTCTCCCGCAGGACTGATGAGTCCTGTATTTCTGACAACGCGAGAATCTATATCAGCGTCTCCCCGTCAGACTGGGAAAATGCCAACGAACCATTTTATACCGATGTTTTGACGGTGACGGTTAGTAGCCAGTAGATTTACCACAGAAGCCAACACCAAATTAAACCTCTCGAGGCAGAAAAAAATAAAAAAGCCACTAACTTTAGTGGCTATATCGAAAAAAAGTTAGGCTAACTGTTAAGAGGGAAACGAACCCTTTCGCTTTTGCGCCCACGTAACAGTACTTCCAGCTCTCCATCTTTTGGAACGTCCTCAAGTGAGAGGTGAGTTCCGGCATACAAACGGCCCGATACATTCAATTTTTTACAGCTTCCATCGTCGAGACAGTGACGTACTTCAACAACTTCAATATTGATATTGCCATCATTAACCAGTTTGTAGCTATCTCCTTCCCCAACAAGCTCAACTTTATATTGGCCGTCGCTCGGCTGTACAAACACCAAGGCCTGGTAGGCCACGAGAATTTTTAAGGCCGTTTGCTCAGTTTTGATTTTTCCGACAACTGGCTTGAACGTCACCCGATAAACTTTCTCTTCTTCCAGGTCACGATCCAAGGCCATCAGGCGGAAACGTCTTCTTTCTCCTGGTGCCAGGACTGCCTTGGCTGGGCTGACAAGAAGCTTGAATTCATCGGGGTTCACCACCCTTACACGCTGCTCATTCTCCTGACCGGGGTTATCCACCCGGAAAATCTCTGTTTGTAAGTACAGAGTCTCATTATCCGGGTTGGTGATTACAACGTCATCCCGAGCACTGGGAGTGTCATCGAGGTAAAGGATTACTTTGTCTAGAGACATCGCAGCCAGGGCTGGCTGTGAAATTGCCAAAAGCAATGCAAGGAATATCTTTTTCATAGGAAAGTGAATAACTCGGCATTCATTATTCTGGTGGCGGTATTTTACACTATGAGCAGGCGACAGTTGGCTTTATTTACCAGTCAAGCCTTGGGAAAGATAATTATTCCGCTGTAATAGCCAATTGAGAGTGACCTTTCAATCGCACTACAGGGAGGTAACCTCCTGCTCCCTGTGAAAGAGACTCCTGCTGTTCACCTCCACCCAATCCAGTTGCGACCAAGCCGAAATGCTGTGCGGAAATATTTCTCAAACACAGCTCATGCTTAGCTCCCTTTTCTGTATCACCCCGGGAGGCAATATGAAGACAATCCGAGCGCTAGCGGATACTGTACTACCCGTTGCCAAAATACTTTGTATCGGGGGTGACGCCATCCCAAAGATGAGCTGCACCACAGCCAGCGTTAAATCTCCGAATACAGGCCACGCCTCTCGGAGTTTCAACACCGTCATATTTGCGCCGACTACAGTTGTCGATCGAACCTAATTCTAGCGAGGACAATCCCCGCTGTCGGCTGATGGTATCAAGCGCCAATATTTCAGCCCCAGCATGCTTGCAACAACCGGAGCAGGGTCTATTTTTCCTGTAAGACCTGGGGCCTACCCAGGTCCGAAATACCCATTGGTGACAGGGCGCTCTTGCCCCATATTCATCCGACAATAACGCCCGCTTCCCGGACCTAATTCACATGCTAATCGCGCACCGAGGCGACAAGACCCGCCAACCGGAGAACACTATCGCCGCCTTCGAAGCAGCCCATAATCTGGGCGCTTGTGCCATCCTGTGCGATGTCCGCTTCAGCCTGGACGGCACACCCTGGTGTTTTCACAGTGATACCCTGCATTTACCCAGTGATAATCGCGCCCATTTCTTCCATGAGCTGAGGGACTCCCAACTACACCACCAGCCCATCAATTCTTTTATCCAACTGATAGACTGGGCCAGCTGTCATCGCCACCTGGACTGGTTTGTAGGTATTTCCGCCGCCAATATCTCTGGGATAGGCTTTACCACCGCCGTTGAAAAGTTGCTTGAACTGATGCGCAATGAGCGCGAGTCCTTTGCACTGCTCACTCAGGACTGCCGCAGTTTACGTGCAGCCCGTAATATGGGTTGGCACAGAGTGGCCCTGCAAGTCAGCAGTGTTTCCCGCTGCCTGTCGGCGGATATTGTGACGCTCGCCCCTGAATACCTGCTGATCCGCGACAGTTTTGTCGAATGCGATGATTTGCCGCCAGGCCCATGGCAGTGGGTAGTCTACGAGATCAATTCCACAGAAGAGGCGGTACTGTGGCGCAAGCGGGGCGCACATCATATTTTGACAGGCAACCTACCCCTGTTAATGCGCTCTCGGGAAGCGAGTGATGTCTACGGATTTTGACGTTCTGGTGGTAGGTGCCGGAATCCTCGGTGCCGGCACTGCCGAGGCCCTGGCCGAAGCCCACTACTCAGTGGTCATCCTTGAACAACTCGGTATTGCCGCCGCCACCTCCTCACGATCTTCTAAGTTGATTCACGGAGGCTTACGCTACCTGGAAAGTGGTCAATTTCGCTTAGTGTATGAGTGTCTGCGAGAGCGCAGCTGGCTATTGGAGAATAAGCCCCAACTGGTGCGCATGGTGCCTTTTTATATCCCCGTCTACCGGAATAGCAGTAGACCGCCATGGGTAGTTAGGCTAGGGCTCAGCCTCTATGCACTACTCTCCGGCATCAGTAACGGCGCGGGACGGTTCCGTTCTCTGCCAAAGACCGAATGGGACACACTACCAGGCCTCAAGCGAGAAGGCCTCCTCGCAGTATTTCGCTATTACGACGCACAAACGGATGACGCCGCCCTAACTCGCGATGTCGTCGCATCGGCCGTCGCACACGGCGCACAAATCATCTGTCCTGGCAGTTTGGTTGGTGCGGAAGTTACCGAAGATTGCGTGCGTGTAGATTACGTAGCCGATGGCAAACTCAATACTCTACGCACTCGCGCTCTGGTGAATTGCAGCGGCCCCTGGGTGGCCACAACCAATATGCGCTGTTCTCCGCCAGTCGCCCTCCCCCCGATTGACTTAGTCGCAGGCACCCACATATTACTGCCGCTATCCCTAGGAAATAGGATTTTTTATGTCGAGGCCGAGGACGGTCGCGCGGTTTTTGTAATGCCATGGCAGGATAAAACCCTGGTGGGAACCACCGAGCGCCCATACTCCGGTGACCCTCGGGATGTAGTCCCTACTGTGGAGGAGGAAGCGTATCTTTTACACACAGTTCAACAGTACTTCACCCAGACCCGTGGCCTGCAAGTAGAAGATATTTGTGAAAGTTTCGCCGGCCTACGTGTCCTCCCGGAAGCAGCAAAAAGCCCATTCGCCCGCTCACGGGAATCCATGATCTGCTGTGACAATGAGCAAGCCCCCCGTATACTCGCCGTTGCCGGAGGCAAACTCACCAGTTACCGTGCCACCGCTCGCAAGCTAGCGCAAAAACTTCAGGCGACTCTAGAAGACAAGAACCCCATACCCCGAAATACGAGTGAATCCTCTAGCCGTATCAGCTCCTCTGAACGCGAGCGCAATCTTTAGAATCCTGGACAACGCTCAAATTGTCCATATCATCTCACCCCCTTCCTAACTAGCTGTAACAGGAAATTACAGCCACTTTACTGTGGCAGTTACTTAATCGTAGTTTTCAACCATCGATGAGCACTACCCTTGCAGGGGAATACAGAGTATCGTCAAAACGCTATTTCTCGAGATAATACACAACTTCTATACCACCATTTATTTCTATAGTACCAGGCTCAAAACTAGATTCATTATAGTTAGCACGAGAAACTGCAGCGCCAATTGAACTTTTGTCGCTGCTCCAAGCGTTCGAAATGCTATATATGGGGCCGAGTTTCACACTCATTAGCTCAGCAATTAATTTTGCTTCGCTCTTTGCATTTTCTATCGCCTCCCTAATAGCGCACTCGGCAACTCCTTTTCTATTACTAATTTCCATTTTTATGTTCGGCACTTTATCAATTGGAATCTGAACAAGCCTTTCCAGCACCTCATCATATTTTGCTAAATCTCTCAATTTGATGGTAAGGTCCCTGTCAATCTTATAATCTTTTTCAATATATTCTCCATTGCGATACTCACGATTAGGTGCAATACGGAGCTTAGAGGTATTTATGTCTCGCTCTCTAACACCTACACTCTTTAGATAATTTATTAAATTATATGTTCTCTCATCAACATTTGCTTTCGCTTCAACCATTAGATTATCAGCTTTTTGAATTGAAACGCTTATTATTGCAAGATCAGGCTTGACCTCAATAGTACTAGATCCAGTTACAACGATATGCTCAGTACTTGGTATTGATTGATTTTGACATTTAGACATTAACGCCTCTCAATTATATATAACAATACTTCAGAAAGTTTTAGCTGGCAAACCAGATAGGACCCTATGGGTAAACCCTGAGAAACTAGGCTCTCACATCAATTCACCCCAGTATTCCATCCATAAAAGACATAGTTAAAACGGTTTTATCACGAATGCCCCACATTAAAAAGCCACAACAAAAATTTATGATCACGCTTTTTAGCAGCTGTTGATTTTTCAATTAAAAGCAATATTTCGGAACCTGGAACGTTACAGCATTGTAGTATCCGTGTAGTGATGTTGCGACGAAAAAATAACTAAGTTGATCGTGCGCTGCTGTATTCCCCCTGACATTCAATTAGACACGATGACGTTGGCAAGGTATTACATGACAAGATTCCCCTAGATTCCCACAATAACCGACACACTTGGCGGTAGCGAAGGAGGCCAGCTGGCTGTAGGCTGGTTAGCTTCCACACAAACAAGCCAGGAACC
>NZ_JBGMEK010000049.1:0-32345 GCF_041447265.1 Microbulbifer epialgicus | reverse complement strand
TCTTCGCCTCTATGTCAAGCTAGTTTTTGTCCGTTTTTTGACCCATGAAACTCTAAACTCTAGTGTAAAGAGTCACTGTGCTATTCGCCAATGACAGTTCCGTCAATCTTATTGAATGAAAAATCTCACTACCATCCAGGTCATCGCGCAAGATACTATAGAACACAAAGAATCGATCTCCAGTATGTATATCACGCTGAAAATCTACCTCATAGCTCAAAATTTCATTCAATTTTATCAATACCGTATTAGATAAACCGAGCCTTAGTCCCGTATTATATAAACTCCCAGTTATCTCACCTTCAACATAACGGTTCTGTAAACTGGTTGAATTCTTATGCTTTATAGCGATAAACCCTTGATCGCTTCTCTTAATTTCCAAACTCTCAGCAAAGGCCAATTTCACACTAAAACTTTGGAGCTGTGACTGCCCATCAAATACCAAGCGAAACTTCTTCCCAACCGCTAAAGTATTGACATCGAGGTACTTTGATAAGATCTTCACAAGCGTGAAGGCATCTTCATCTCTGATTGAATTTTCACTCAACAAAGAAAGTAAGCCTTGATTTTTAGAGAGAAAAACTTCCTTTACCTTATCAACCATATCCCCTATAGCAATAGAGATATCTTGCGTTTTTGAACCATTAATTGACCCGCCGACCTGCTTTAAAAATACCTGACCTGAATCAAAAGATAAGAGTTTTGATAAAATATCATCATTAAGCTTATAAAAATCTTTATACGGAACAGGAATTTTTGCCTCCACCGATTTTAACGGTAATAACATTGCTAGCAAAATAGCAATCAACTTAAGTATCACACTTCCATAAACAACTGGAAACTGACAACGAATATGCTCATTTAGAACAGACTTAGATAAAAAAATATTCATGTATCAACCAAACCACCGGGACAACAAGTGCTCAGGATTAACTCGCTCACCACGCTCTATTAGCTCAAAGTGAAGATGAGGGCCGGTGACCTTTCCAGAAACACCAACGGTTCCAATCTTCTGACCAGCTTTTACTTTTTGCCCTACGTCTACTTCCCTAGTATCTAAATGTGAGTAAAGCGTCTGCGTGTTATCTCCATGATCAATGATAATAATTTTTCCATAATTTTTATGCTTATAATGATCGGTTGAAATAGTAACAATGCCACCAGAGGGGGCTACTATCGACGTTCCCTGCGCTGCAGCAAAATCGGTACCTCGATGCGGGTTCTTTCTAATTGTACTCAAGTCAGCAAACTGGCTACTGATACGTGCATTCTTAATCGGCACTACCCAATCATCTGCATCAGGGCTAGCTACCGATAAACTAGGTTTTACTAAAACTCCACCAGCAGTAAAAAGCAAAGTACAGCAGAAAAGAGATAATCTCAAAAGCCCTAGCTTAAATTTATCAGG
Source organism: Microbulbifer epialgicus (assembly GCF_041447265.1). Taxonomy (NCBI): domain Bacteria; kingdom Pseudomonadati; phylum Pseudomonadota; class Gammaproteobacteria; order Cellvibrionales; family Microbulbiferaceae; genus Microbulbifer; species Microbulbifer epialgicus. The sequence goes on along the minus strand of NZ_JBGMEK010000049.1, from coordinate 30,937 downwards.
AGAAGTTCTTTCCTGGGTAGCGTCCATAATATTTATCATTCTTCTTTTAAATAAAGATAGCTGACTGGTTTTATCAAATATTGAAAAGGCCACGCCTCCCTTATGGCTATCAGATTCCGAGCATTGTCGCAATGTGCGCACCATTGCCTGGGCATATACCTTTCCACTTCCAGCAACGGAAGATTTCAACACTTGTCGATCGCAACCAAGCTCTACTGCCCATAACAATTGCTCTTTGAACCACGTGATAAACGGAATAAACCACAAAGAACAGCTCAATAAGTGAATAGACATGATCAACATTGGATCTCGCCTTTTAATATGAGTTAACTCATGCTCGACAATTAGCCATTTCTCTCTGGCATCCATCGACAATAAATAGGAAGGCAAAACGAGCTTCAGCTTAATTAAGCCAAAGACAAATGGCGAACATTTAGCCTCAGTAAGAATTACTTTTGTATTATTCTTGGTTAGGTAGTTATATTGCGACCTGGTTAGCAGGCTGCCAATTATCTGTTTTTTACTCACAATTTCATCAGACACCTCCAGCTCTTTCACCAACCGATAATGCCTTCGAAGTATCAATACCAGACTTAACAATACCCCACCAATGTACAAAATCATCCAGCTAGCCGCTAAAGTATCGACACTATTCAATGTTAATGCCCTGTTTTCTACCAGAGGACTTTCGACCTGATTCTGGCCTGGAAGTGCAGCAGGTGGTGCAAGATCATAGTTCAACTCAGGGACAAGGCTTGTTGTTGAGAGATCGAAAAACTGTACAAGGAAAAATGGCAAGCTGATTACACATAAACCGCACAACCAGAAGCTCCGCCAGTAATGAACAACCCTTAGCTTGGTAGCAACTAAGGATATAAAACTACGTACGCCGACATATACGAAACAGGCCCAAAAAAGGGAGAATATTGATACAACCAAAAGGTTGAGCGCATAGGGTGACAGAGAGGATAATATTTCCGGCATTGTTAGTTCGCACTCATCCCAATTTAATCTGCATCTGGCCAGGCATTCAGCATTTCTTGCAACTCTTCCAATTCCTTCTCATCCATTAATTTACTGTTAGCAAACATGGCGATTGGAAGAGGGCCATCCAGCTCAAGGACCCGCGTCGCAAAGTCTGTAGCATATTGAGCAAGTGTCTCGACCTTATCGAGAGCAGCCTTATAGACTTGAATGCCGTGCACCTCTGACTGAATCACCAGTGATTTATCACGCATTCTGTCTAACGTCTTTCGCGTGGATGAATAGGACCACTGCAGTTCAGGCTTCACTTTTTCATGTATTTCCCTCGCGCTTAGCGGGCTTTGTTTCCAAAGTGCTTTCAGGAGGGCGAGTTCTGAGGGGGAGGGTTTAGCTTCTTTCATTTATCTTCTTCTCGTGACATTGAGTGCGCATTCGCTACACGAGGGTCAAGTATGCGACACTTGTCGCAATCAGTCAAACGGCAAGTTACAACAAGTAGCGGTCAGAACTCTGATCTATTTTCAACCAGAGCCTTACTGTGGAAGCCGTCACATACACACCGAAAGGCTTCTAGGTTAGGAAAATTTGGAGGTCACGGGGTAGTGACTGAATTGAGTACTAAGACAATGAAGAGAGACCTTAGCGGAGCCGTTATGGATGGCGTATTCGTAAGGGCGGCACAAAGATTTTAATAACTTCTATCCATATCTCAAAATTCTGGTTAAAAAATTAAAGATATTAGTAGACAACACTCATTGAGCACCTTTACTTCACCCCCCCAAATGCTCCTTTTAGGAAAGAAAGCTATTTTCAGAAGCAATTATTGGAGTAGAGTTTATCCAAATAGAAAAGTATAAATTTATCTCTCAACCCCCTTCAAAAATTTCCAATATTTTTTTAGATCACAACAAAAACCCCCATACAATTTATCGAATTCAGCTCTGAAAAAACCATTTTCTATCCGAAATTAAAATGGATAAATTTATAAACGGGGGACTATAGTCACTTGTTACAGCAAGCTTCTATGAGAGCTATTGAACGATACTTTTTACAACCTACGGTGGGGTGGCACTCCCGTTCCACTTTGTCTTACTCTTGATCCCCCCTGCCGCAAAAGAACCATAGCTTTCCGATTATCTATGTTAACTTTTTTCTTCCTCCGATGTTTCCGCTCAAGTCTAAAATATTGTTCAACTATTGCTATTCAAACCAGTTTTGGGCATACAACACAGGTGTGAAGAAAAAATGACAAGTACATACTTAACACTCATTAAATGTTCGATATATTTATCCGCCCTATTGTGGGCTCCGGCTTCACTAACGCTTCAAGCAGCTACATTTCAAGCAGAAGATTACAACGCTTTTTATGATACGACTCCAGGTAACAGCGGAAACGCATACCGATTCGATGATGTCGATATTGAACCAACTACTGATTCCGGTGGTGGTTACAATGTTGGATGGATAGATGCCAGCGAATGGCTTGTGTTTAGTGATTTGAATATCCCTTCAACAGGAAACTACGAAATCAAGGCCCGAGTCGCCAGCCCAAACGGAGGCACCCTGTCCGTCGATCTCAATGCGGGCAACATTGTATTGGGGCAAATTGATGTACCTAATACTGGAAGCTGGCAGTCATGGCAGACTGTGTCAAAGACAGTTCATATTGATGCGGGTACATATAACCTCGGCTTGTATGCTGTTACCGGCGGTTGGAATATCAACTGGCTTGAGATTACGCCGGTCTCTGGAGGTCCCGGTAGCGCCAATGGGACACATAAGAGATTAAAAATCATCAACGGCTGCAATGAGCCTATGTGGGTTCAATGGATCACATCTCCCGGTAACACTTTTAACGCACCCAATCACCATCGTCTGCCACTGCAAGGAAGCTCAATAGAATATGATATTCCGGATAAGGGGCTGGCTGCCATGAGGTTCTGGCCTGGCTTTGGCTGTGATGCCAACGGGCATAATTGTAGGGTGGGTGCCAGTGGTGGCCCAGCAGAACTTGGCTTCACTTGCCCCCCGAGGGCTGTGCACCTCCTATCGATTCAAAATTTGAAGCGACATTTGCCTGCCTGCCGGGTGTGAATACGGTAGACTGTATAGAAAATCCTTCTGCACCGGGACAGCGTTTGGGCCGAACAGATTGGTGGAACTCCAGTATGGTTGATGGCTTCACTACTCCGATGAAAGTGGTGGTCAATGGCTATTGCCCGGAAGGTCCCCAGCTCGATGGGCCCGGCGGACCAGTAGGAGGGCAGATAGACTGCTCGACGTTACGCCTATCCGACTGCCCCACCCATGAAAATTTGAGCAGTGATGGACAGTTTCCATTTCTTTCATCGGTGAGTCTTGTCGCAACCAATCCATCTACTGGTGCTCTGGGAGGCTGTTATTCACCATCCGCAAAGCTGACTTTCTCCCACTGGGCGGGTGGATTTACCACCTATAATCCTGCAGCTCCAGAGGCACAGCTCTACACTTGCCCTACTCCCCCTATATCCCCAGAGCAGTGTAGTTCTGGTCCTGCGGACAGGACGAATTATCGCAATATGATTCACTCTCACTGTAAAACCTATACTTACCCTTACGATGATGGTGTAGGGTTATCGAGCTGCCCGGGTTCCACGAGTTTAAGCTACGAAGTAACCTTTTATTGCCCCCAATAAAGGTTAACCGCTTCTTTTCAAGAACCCGGAAAACTAACAGGTTACTAAAAAATGGGGATGAATACACTTCACTCCGGACCGTTTAAGGCATGGATGCCAATTACGAGCATACAAAGAAGTGTATTCTTTAATTTCGGCCCAGCATTAATCGGTTGATGCGGTGTAAGGCGAAAGGCTCCTTAAGAGCCTTTCTAGTTCTGCGCTAGGGAATTGGAATCAAAGAGATTTAAACCTGGCAGTAAAGTGCCGCAAAACCGGAGGCTCATATTCAAAGGTCAAGCCTTTCAGTTCATGTGCCCGATTTTGCAATTCGATAATGGCATTGGCGATATAGTCCATATGATCATTAGTATACACTCGACGTGGAATGGTTAAGCGCATCAGTTCCAAGTCAGCTTTCTTCTGCTCTCCCGTCTCAGGATCGCGCCCAAGTAGAAGTGAACCGATTTCTACTGCACGAATACCCGCCTCGAGATAGAGAGCGTTGGTTAACACTTGGGCCGGAAACTGCTCAGGCGGGATATGTGGCAGAATTTTAGCGGCATCGACAAATACGGCATGCCCCCCAGTGGGATATTGGATCGGTACCCCACCTTCGCGCAGGCGCTCTCCTAAATACGCCACTTGGCTGATTCGATAATGCAGATAATTTTCATCAGCAGCTTCATAGAGGCCGCGGGCCAGGGCTTCCATATCACGGCCGGCCATACCGCCGTATGTCACAAAGCCTTCCATAGGTACACACCGGGTACGCACGGATTGAAAGAGCTCTTCATGATCTCGAATACAGCAAAGACCACCAATATTTACCATAGGGTCTTTCTTCGCAGACATTGTGAGCATATCGCCGTACTGGTACATCTCGCGGATAATTTCCAAGATCGACTTATCCTGGTAACCCTCTTCGCGCTGTTTGATAAAGTAAGCATTCTCACAATAGCGAGCCGAGTCGATCACTACAGGAATATCGTATTTTGTGGCGATTTCATAAACTGCATGCATATTCTTCATGGAAACCGGCTGACCACCAGAACTATTACAGGTGATAGTGGTGATGATTGCACAAATATTATTTGGCCCATGTTCTTCAATCGTCTCAACCAGCCTCTCTAAATCGAAATTCCCCTTCCAATCATAAGCGGTAGTGGTATCAAATGCCCTTTCATCCACCACATTGATCGCTTTACCACCGTTCAATTCAATATGGCCAGCAGTTGTATCAAAGTGGTAGTTGGAGATAAACACGGGCGTAGTCCCGCCACGCACCTGACGCATACGCTCGATTAGCGCTGGAAAGAGGATCTGCTCAGCACCGCGGCCCTGATGTGCGGGAACGGTTAATTTATAACCAAAAAAATGTTCAACCGCTTTACACAGATTGTAATAGTTGCGGCTACCTGCATAGGATTCGTCACCCAACATCAAGCCAGCCCACTGGTTATCGCTCATGGCACCAGTGCCAGAGTCAGTCAACAAGTCGATATAAACATCGTCACTACGCAGCAAAAATGGGTTCAAACCAGCTTCCACCAATGCCTCTTCCCGGTCGGCCAAGGTTGTCATTTTTATTGGCTCAACCATCTTGATACGGAAGGGTTCAGGGATACGCTTCATTGTTAATTTCCTTATAAATCTAAATCCCGGAAGTGTGACTAAATTTTTAATCTCGGTCACATCGCCCGCTGTTTCAACGTGGACATAGTACAGATACAGGGCAAATTAGGCTAATGGACAAAACCATCCGGGGAAGGTCCATCAACGGATGCGATCTTCTATAGAAAATTTTTCTAAAACTGAAAAATATAAAGCTTCAAACACCAGCCATATTGACAGAGCAAAAATATCGAGAACAGAAGACGTGAATACAGATACAGTTAAACCTGCAAATCCAGGACTCTAGCATGCGGCACTCACCCCAAGACTTGTGCTATTGCCAAAAAAATCCACCGATCCTCAAGCAGATGGATATTTCACCATCTTAGCGAAGTGTCCGGAAGGGTTAGACCACTACATGTGACTCTGGACGAGTTAATATTTGCGGAGGGGGAGCGAGGGCCGGATATGAGTTTCCGGATGCAGTTTGAGGCGCTGAGCGGGTTCAGCGAGGAAGAGAAGAAGATCGCCAAGGAACTGCTGGATATCCTGATCCTCAAGCACGCCGCCAATCGGCTCTCGGCGGGGGATGCGGCTTAGCGGCTAAGAAGAGAATGGCAGATAGTACAAAGCCCCGGCAGATGCCTCTGCCAGGGCTTTCTCTAAAATTCATTTAACTAATCACTATTAGCTGAATGGGTAAAAATGATCTTTTGCGTAAGAACCAAGACAATCAAAGGAACAAAAGAAATCGCAATAAATAACTCCCTTCCGGTAAATCCTGCCAAGCCATTTTTTAGAAACTGAAATAAAACGATAGAAGCAAATCCAGAAATTAAAAATCCATACTTCATAGGTTTTTCATTCAATTCATACACACCGAGCAAAGCGTAAATTTTCAACCCAAGGAGCAAGGCTAAAAATACTAAAACTGCCCGTAACAACACCCATATTTCAATATCTACTACGCCCACCAGCCACGCCGGAACTAAAGCTAAGGCAGAGCTAAAGATTAAAACGTACTCACGAGCACTATGCTGACTATTCAACTGGAACCCTCCCCGCAGCCTCACCTACAGCTGCGTTAAACCAGATGATTGGTTTAATTGGTGCCGGTGCCCCTTGATGCGCCATTGTTGTAAATGCTTCCCTAGTAACATTCACACCAAAGCGATATCCATTTCCTGCCGAGGGATCTGTAGCAAAATCATAAGCAGACTTCCCTAGCTGTCCATAGCCGTAATAGCTTAGCCCTTTAGTGCATGCAGCGAAAAAACCACCACACATTACAGCCGCTCCGCCAACTGCGATACCTCGCTGGTCTCGATAAAAATGATGATTAAATGCTCCCCAAGCAACTTCACTGGAAGTTATTGAAGAGGAAACGAGCCCCCACCTGGCGTACCTGAAACCAACCTCAGTCCGCGCCAGCGCGAGCGAAGTCTGGTTTACCGATAAATCCCCATCCAAAGAGCTCAAGTGATCATCGACCAATTGGTAATCTTCCGCCGTTTCAAGTTGACTGTAATCAACTTCCACGCCGCCCTCGGTAAATCCGGGACGATTTCGGCTTCCAGAAGCCGCCGCAGCAACCACAGCCTGGAACGCAGCCATAGCCGCCCCATTTGCAAACTTACCTCCAGTAAGTTTGGAAGTAGTACCCCCAACTACTGCACCAACTATAGCTCTCCCCATTACAGCTCCTGGTCCATTGCCGGCTGGTCCAGCAATGCTACCTGCCGCAGCTCCCAAACCTGCAGAAGCAAAACCATGGCCAAACTTTCCTCCTTGTAAGACACTGGTAATACCGCCAAGACTACCAAAAGCAAGAACCCTCACCCCTGTCTCTCCTAAAATAGCAGCCAGTGCGGAGTCCCCAAAGTTAGCCCCTCCTAACGCACTAAATGCGGCACTTGAAATACCTGCAACCAGGGCATCTCCGACATTTCCTCCCGCAGCAATTGCACCGGCAAACCCAATTGCAAAGGCGACGTACATTCCCTGAACTGCAGTAATTATGTTTGCTGAGACCAGAGCAGCATTCACAATGGCCGCAATCGCAAAGGCGAAATACCCACTGGGATCCGTCGCATTCAGCGGATTATTGCGCACATAACTGTAGCGGTTATACATCTGTGTATCCGCTGCCGCCTGAATGAATGGATCCGCCTGCATAAAGCGACCCAGACGCGGGTCGTAGATGCGCCCATTCATATGAATCAGACCCACCTCATCCAGCATCTCGTGACCCGTGTATCCACGGGTTGTACGACTGTGGTCGAAGTTAGACAGCGCAGTTAGAGATAGTGCACTCCAGTTGGCCGTATTCCTGCGCTGCCCCCAGGCATCGAAGGACATCTCCTGCACCACACTGCCAGTTTCGTCGGTAATAAGATCCATGGAGCCCAGGTGATCCTTGTATAGGAACAGCTTATCCGTGGATAGCACCTTATAATCCAAGTCCGTTTTTACGGTATAGATAGCCGTGCCACCCAGGTGACGCTTCCACTCGATTTCGCTGGGAGCGCTGGACTTTTGGACACGCTCGACGCCGCCGATATACCAGGTCTCTGTCACTTCTCCATTGCTACTATTGGTATCCTTGCGATAGTAGCGGCTGTGGCTGGGACCATAGAGGAACTCTGTGGTGCTGTTGCCCTTCTTAATAAGTGAGGCCTTATCGAAGGTGGTGTAACTGATGCTGCGGCCACCGTCGAAACCATCTGAGGTCATATTGCCATTGGCATCGTAGTTGTAGCTAACGCCGCCGGCTGTTGTCACTGCATGTGGGCCTGCGCCATTCTCACCATAGACATAATCTCCCACGCCAGCCTTATATGTGATATTTCCGATCGCGTTGTAACGGATATCCTGTTCGGAGGTGGTAAGGCTGCTGCAACTATAATTACTGTTACCGACATGGGTTTTGATCAGGCGATTGAGATTGTCGTAACAGAAGCTCTCGCGCAGTTTCTTGCTGCCACTCTGGTTGTGTCGGCTGGTGAGGTTGCCGAGGGTATCCCACTGATAAGTGATATTTTGAATGCCAAAGGTACCCAATACCGTGGAGGTCTGGTTCAGCAATCGACCGGTGGAACTTTCGTAGCTGTAGCTAGTGGTCGCGCCGTTGCCAAGCAACTGCTCTTTCAACTGGCCGCGAGCGGTTTGGTCTTTTGCTTCCTGGATCAGGTCTCCGGTAGCCAGATCTACAATCTTGTAGAGATAGCCATAGGTGTTGTAGAAATTCTGAATACCTGACTTGCCGCTGTCGACCATGCTGTCCAAAGCGTCGTAGCTATATTCAACGCGACCATGCCCATCAAACACGGTCGTGGTGATATATGAGGGCTGGGAGCCAGCCCCATCAAAATCCACCGCTTGGATATGATTGCGGCCAAATTGGTCATACTGGTACACCGCCTGGTAGCCGGAGACGCTATCCATAACCATTTCCACCTGTCCCAGGCCATTAGTGGCGCTGTCATAGAACCAGGCAACATCGCTGGTGGGGGTAACAGAGCCCTTGGGCTTTTCAGTTCTGGTGGATTGCCTACCCAATTTGTCATAGGTGAACTCTACGGTATGGCCATTAGCATTGGTTTGCTTTTTCAGTTCGCCGTAGCCCGTGTACTCGTATATCCAGGTACCCTTATCCGGATCATCCATAGTTTCTTTGCGACCCAACTGGTCGTAATCCATGGTGACCACGATCGGATAGCTAAGGCCGTCGCCCTCGTCGATATGGGCACCAGCAGTATTAGCCTTGCCCCAGGACTTGGCTTTATGCAGATTGCCCTGGCTGTCGTACTCGTAGGTGAGTCGACCGTCGATAGCGTCGATGACTTCAACTAATTCCCCAACAACATTTTTAGTTTCAATTTTCTGTTGGCCTTTATCATTGGTGGTGATGGTCCTAAGGCCTTCATAGGTGATGCTAGACTTTGCCCCATCTGGAGCAGTCACTCGGGTCGGACGGCCTAGCAGGTCGTACTCCATTACAGACCATAAACGGGTATCGCCGGAGAAATAAGGCTCACTGGTAAATTTCACCCGGCCAAGGTTGTCGTACTCTTTGTCCGCATAGATTCGCTGGTTGAACCCCTTGGTTTCGGTGCGTATGGAGCGGCCTAACGCATCAAAGTACTCCCTGCTCCAGCTGCCTGTGCTACTACTGGTGGTAACCATATATTTACCACCAACTGGGCAACCGATGACGCAGCGCTCATACTCGGTGAGCTTGTCGGCACCGGTATTATTGCGGCTAATCGTTTCGCGGCCAAACTCATCGTAGGCGAAGACGGTTTGAAGCCCATTCATTCCATGAGCTTCCAATGGAGCACCGAAATGATTGCGGGAAACCACCCTCTCTGTCAGGTGGTCGAGCGCATTGTAGCTTTCAGACACATAGCGCCCGGAAAGATCATACGCTGTTCTTGCACTGCGACTTATTTCGCCGGGAGCACTAACCGTTTTCTTGCTGACATTGCCAAAGTCGTCATACTCATACGAAGTTGTCTGCTTATACTGCGCTTGTTTCGGCTCAATGACTTCGGTTTGCAATAAGCCTTGATGTATGCCCGATAAATAATAAGTAAAGGCTGATTCCCTGATATGGCTGGGCTGACCGGGACGAGTAGTGGTTACCTTCGCGCTACTTAGGCGCCCCTTCTCTCTCTCCCAGGTCGAACTGCCGTAGGTATTTTCAGTTTTCTTTACAAATTGCTCACCAGAAACGGCATCCTTTGTGGCTACATCAATATTGAGCACATTGCCATAGTCATCATAACTATTGGTCGTGGTGACGGTTTGCAACAGTTCTCCCTGAGCGTTACCCGCATTTTTAAGGTCGTAAGTTTGCTCAATTGAATTCTTAATATATGGCTGGTAAGGCGGTAGTGGTTTACCACTGCCATTCCACCCCTGTAATCGCCAGTCGTTTGTGGCCTTACTCAGAATCTTTCCTGCAGCTGTACGGGTTTCTGTTTCCAGAGGCATGCCAACAAAGGGGAAATCCTGCCGGTAAGTGGTTTCCGTCACTACGCCGGTCTGGTTATCGGTAGTACTGATCTTCTGGAATCCCAGTATTCCTCGACCAGCAGCCTGTAGTTTCATCTGATGATAGCGATAAGATACGGAACTTAGTGCAGATTGGTTCGCAGAACCGGGGTTGGCACCGGCCGCAGGCGCAGAGCTCTCCACCTTGGACACCAAGTACATAGGACTCAAAATATCCAGCACAGGCTTATCTTTGCCCAAAGTATGGCTTCCGCCAGGCAGTGTCCAATTGCCATTTAGCGCAGTATAGAAATCGGCAACGCTAACCGACGTAGACACATCCAGGCGAGAATAGACTTCGCCATTCACCATGTTTTCATATGTGACTTGGGTAATATTGCCAAGCCCATTATCGATTTTATGGATGACGTTGCGCGGGATATTTTGATATTGCGCACTGAGGCTATTATCCAGGCGGGTATAGACCTTGCCACTGGAATTATCGTAGCGATGGTAGTCAGGCTCTCCATCACCATTGGTGTCAGCAAACCAGATAAAGTCATTGTCTTCCAGGCCACCGGCGGAAACCATGTCAAAGGCTTTCCTTTGAGCGTAATCGACAAAATCATTAGTATTTTGGTCGAAGAAACGCACATATACCGTATCCGAGAATGCATCAAGCCAAACAAAGTCTTGATAGCCATCATTATTCAGATCAACGAAAGTGCCCTTATCATCACCGCTAAGACTCAGGTCAACAAATCCGGTGCCGGTACTCAGCTTAGCGTGCATAACACCATCGCTGTTGAGGTAGGCAACGTCGGTGAGTCCATCAGCGTTGATATCCACCGCAATTGGGCTCTTGGACGTATTTTCCGTAGGGAGCTCTCCTATAGAACGAAACTCACCCAATTCCTGGTCAAATATTACAATTTGAAACCCAAAACCATTCGGCACCAGGATATCCATTGCCCCATCACCATTGAAATCCCCCATGGTGTCTGGTACAAGTTTATATTTAACCTGGTATGATCCCCCCGTAATGTCCATTTGGTAGTTGGCATATTGATCACTGAGTTTATAGTAGTAATGAGAATTAACCGCCTCTCCCGAAGGCTCCAGCAGCCGAACATGCGTTACACCATTTGGGCCAACTGAAATGTAATCTGCAAGGCCATCACCATTAAAGTCAGCAAAGATGGCATTTTCGCCGGACAAACCCGTATTTATAGGATAAGAGTTCAACCTCCAGCGTTTACTATTTGCATCGTATCGACTCAGGAAGACATGCCAATACATCCCCGGGATCCCATAAGTCTCACGCGGATTGTAAATGGCCAAGTCATGGCGACCATCGCCGTTGTAATCCAGCACCCGTATAGCAAACCCACTTCCTACATTGGCACCGGTATAATACTCACTTGTGAATAAACCACCACTAAAGCCCTCTCTGGTGAACTTACTGCCATCAGAAATAGCATACTTCACCCGAATATCCGTATCACCATCATCGTTGTAGCCTTCGATCCAAACGATATCCTGCTTACCATCTCCATTGAAGTCTGCGTATTTATAATCGCCCAAAAACCGGTTTGAGGTTGGAGAAAAATCAATAGCTTCAGTCTGAGTGCCGAACTGATTCCAAGGTGCCTGCAACCATTCAAAGCTGATAGCAGGGAGACACTTGGTGCCTATACATTCCTGTATTGACGTTAACAGCGAAGCTCTATCGTCATAATTGACTCCTGGAATATAGGGTAGAACCGCTTTGTATCCTAAGCGATATTCCCGAATCACCTTACCATTGGATCTTGAGGTAACTTTCTGCAAACGTTTAGTAGTCTTGAACTCATAGCCTGCAGTGAAGACACGAAGCTGCTCAGGACGATCTTCGTAAGAAAATTCTACTTCCGCTCCATAGACGCCAGATCCATAAGCATAGCGAATTGCCCTGACACGGTGCCCGGAATTTGAGTCACCCTCGTACAGGAATTCGATATGATTACCAACACTATCCTCAAAGCGATTCTGGGCCCAGGTTAGAATGTGACTGGCTGCGAGCTGCTTTGAGTCACTACTATTACCGTAATAACTGACCGATCCATCTTTGCGCTCAACTCTGAAATAGGCAGGTTTCCCAAGGCTACCCCCTAAAGAGGTAATTTTGGCAAAGGAGTCCATTTCAGTTTTATACATTGCGCCAACAGCGCCATACTGAGAGCCACTCACTTGTATTAAGCGCTGCCCATCCAAGCAAAATCTGTCGGTCTCTGTCCAGTTTATTGGCGCTACTCTGCCGTCAACTGCCAGTGTTTGACGACAACGGGATATTCCAGAGAGGCCACCTATGGCCCACCCTTTACCTAGAAGACCGTTGCCACCACTGCTGCTGTAGTTAAGCGAAACTTCAGGAACAACCCCTGCTGTTCCTACGGCAGTTGCAATCGGAACAGAATAGGTAACAGCGCCAGATTCATTGACCCGGAACTGCCCTCCTGAAACGCCCGCCATATTGGGAGTAAGTGTTTCATTGGAAGCTATGTAGCTGTCGAAAGTCCCAGTAGCACTTGCCTGGAACACAAAACCTCCGGCAAAAATATCATCCCTGCCATCATTATTATGATCTTTTATAGATACCGAACTAAGATTGGTGCCTGAAAGAATTGTCGAGATTTCATAAGTATCACCACTTGCATGGATAGTTTGGGCCAAGCTAGGAAGCCCATCTCCATTTGCGTGCAGAATGAGAGGTAGGGAAGCCAGTACTAATAGGTCAGAATCACCATCACCATTAAAATCACCGGTTAAAGAGAGGTCGCTGTCTAGCAATTGCAGCTGAGCAAGGTTTGCCGCCGGAAGTGTCTGAATTACTGGGTCGTTATAACGTGTACCGAAACTCCCATAAAGAACAAAGTTTGGTAGCTCGGGCATCACTAAAGGAGTCGAAATTTCCCCATGCAATATAATAATGGGACGAAAATACTCAAAGTAGAGGTCTTCCACTTTGTCACCATTAATATCACCTGCGTATATTTTATAGCCACCTTCCCAGATGCCTGCTAAAGCATTTGCAGCAATAGAAAACATTCCTGTGACAACCAGGCACAAGTACGCAATAAAGGAACGCATAAAGAAAACCCCAAGGAAGCGGACCCCAAATTTTTTGAGGATATTTAATGATCACTCTGACCAAAGGTAGGATTGCGCGCGCAATTTACAAAAATTGAATTGTGCTTACAAGAATATTTATAAATTAATAAATCTATAATTAATAATTAGACACAATCAACACTTCATTCTTAAAAATGCATAGAATAAAGGGGTACAAAAAGGAATATACTGAAGACGAAAATCAAATAATTTACACCAGAAAGGAATTTATTTTCAGTCGAAAACAACCCACCATATCGAAACTGGGTCAACACAGAATAAATCTTTCCAATTCAACTCAATCGACACCAAATGATAAATTGAACTACTCCGCACCTCTATACTATGTATTTGGCGACAAAATAATTTTTTCCTTGAAGTTTCCACCTGGTAACTGACGACTTAACTGCGCGCATTTACCTCCACCTTTATCCCCACTGGGTCAAAAAATACCAACTGCCTGAGATTACGCCCAGGCACACCCACCTGCTTACTGGCAACTCCTAAAGAGTCCAACCTTGCTTTTATTGGTTGAAGGTCATCTGTATGGAAAGCCACATGATCCAGGTACGGCTTTGCAGGTTGTTCACCAGAGACTTCCCCTTCAATCAGGTGAAGAATGGGTTTGCCATTTCCGTAAAGCCAAAATCCCTTGCGATTGAAATTTGGACGCTCCCCCTCAGTTAGGCCGAGGACTTCGGTATAGAAATCCCGCACGCCGACCAACTGCTCCATGGGTGCTGTGATATTGAAGTGGTCCAGCTGCATAACATCTCCCTATATTATTTATCTGGCTAACGAGCGGCACAGAGACTCTCCGCTCGGACAGTATAAAGGCTTAGCCCGGCAGCCGGTATTGCCGGGCTAAGGTTAACTGTTACACGATTCCGTTCTGGCGCAGCTCGCTAACCTGCTCTTCATCTTTACCAAGTAAATTCCGCAGAACCTCATCAGTGTGCTGGCCCAATACAGGAGGCGCCTGCTGATAGTCGAGAACAGACTCAGAAAAGATAACCGGGTTACGTACAGTCTTTACCCTGCCCGCTTCTGGGTGATCCTGCTCTACCACCATACCGCGCGCCTGCACCTGGGGATCAGCAAAGACCTCTTCCAGTGTATTGATCGGTCCACAAGGCACATGGGCATCACTGAGCTTTTCGAGCCACCAAGCAGAGCATTGCTGACGAGTCGCCTCTTCAATTTGCGGTATCAACTCCTCACGACTCACCACCCGCGCAGAATTGGTGGCATAAGCGGGATTATCAGCTAGCTGTTCAATATCAGCGATCTTACAGAAGCGCTTGAATTGATCATCGTTACCCACCGCTAACATAAAATAGCCATCTTTTGAGGGCACGGCTTGGTAAGGCACTATATTGGGGTGGCCGGTGCCCTGGCGCTCAGGACTTTTCCCAGAGGTGAGATAATTCTGCGCCTGGTTGGCGAGCCAGGCCACTTGGGTATCCAATAAGGCCAAATCGATATGCTGCCCCACTCCAGTCTGTTGGCGATGCACCACCGCTGCAAGCACGGAGGACACGGCATACATACCAGTCATCAGGTCGGCAACCGCCACCCCCACTTTTTGCGGGCCGGCACCGGGATGGCCTTCCGGCACTCCGGTAATACTCATCAAGCCTCCCATTCCCTGGATCATGGCATCGTAACCAGCACGATTCTTGTAGGGGCCGGTCTGGCCGAAGCCAGTAATAGAGCAGTAAATTACACTGGGGTTAATTGCTCTGATGGATTCATAATCCAGACCGTACTTTTTAAGGCCGCCAACCTTGTAGTTTTCCAGCAGGATATCGCAGCGTGCGGCCAATTGCTTGATCAGTTCCTGGCCCGCCTCAGTGGTGATATCCACGGTGACGGATTTCTTGCCGCGATTGGCGCTCAAGTAATAAGCCGCATCGGCGGTATCATTACCCTGCTCATCTTTCAGGTAGGGAGGGCCCCAGTGGCGCGTATCATCACCCCGCTCAGGGCGCTCCACTTTAATCACTTCTGCGCCAAAATCGGCAAATACCTGCCCAGCCCAAGGGCCTGCAAGAATACGACTGAGATCAAGTACCTTTAAATGCGCGAGCGGACCTGCCATAACTTCCTCGTTTCGCTAACACGGGGAGCATCCCCGGATAATTTTGCGGCAGCCTAACAGATATTTAGCGCCCACGCCCAACTTGGAAGCTGGCAGAAATCGCCGTACACTGAGGTGCGCAATAAAAATAAGGAGGCGCAGTATGGCCGCTATAGAAGCCCAAAAATTCGAATCATTTCGCGACTTTTATCCTTTCTACTTACAAGAACATAGCAATCTCACTTGCAGAAGACTTCACTTCCTGGGCACCACCCTGGTATTCGCTACCCTGATTGCGGCAATAACCACCGGTGACATGCTGTGGCTTGCCGTTACCCCTGTAGCCGGTTACGGGTTTGCCTGGATCGGACATTTCTTTTTCGAACACAACCGTCCCGCCACATTTAAGTATCCCTTTTACAGTTTTATGGGTGACTTTGTTATGTTTAAAGATATGTTGCTGGGCCGTATCGCGCGCTGATCTTTGCTTATTTTTTGTCCGCCGACAAGCCATATTTACGCAGCTTGTTGGCGACGGCGGTATGAGAGATGCCCAGTTCCTTTGCAAGCTGCCTGGTTGAAGGGCGCCCGGCAATCAGATCACTGAGTAGTGCCCGCTCCAGCTGTTCCATCATTTCTTTATAGGAAAGGCCCCGCCCCCAATCCCTCCAAGGCAGCTTCACCTGCAGGTCCAGCTCCGGCACATCTTGTATCTCGATTTTACTAACACTGCGCCTTCGGCAGTTAGCTGCAGCAGCTACCAAGTAGTCGCGCAGGCCGTTGAAGTTATCCGGCCAATCGTGGTGCTTGATCAACCTCTCCACCTCTCCAGCAAAATCCAATTCAGCTTCATTGGCGCATTCCTGCCGCAACAACATTTGGGCAAAGTGTGGTATCGCTGGACGCATATTGCGTAGGGGCGGCAATACAATAGCTAAGGAAGCAAATAGTTGAGCCAGGGCCGGCTGCAAAGCCTTTGTATCGCTGCAAGTAGCCACCAGACGAATAGATGGCGGCAGTGAACGCAAACGGCGTAAAAGTGCAATTTGTGCTTCGGCATTCAGGTGGTGCAGGTCTTCCAGGATTAAGGTCCCTGAAGCGCGCAGGTGCGATAATACTTCCATCTTGCCTTCCTGGGGCACTATGCGCTGGCAGTCCGATCGTGCGGCAGAGGGGGAAAGATAATGCACGGCGCAGGCAAAAGTGCTTTTACCACTACCCTGCTCACCAGTAATCAAAAGCGGGGAGGACAGCCCGGCAAGGCTTTGCAATTTCAGACAGCTCTCCCGACGCAAATCAAAATCCCAAAGGGCCGTAGGCTGCGGCAACTCGGCAATAAACTCGCTCCTTTCCCTAAGCTGCATTCGCAGGACTGCGCCCGCAAGGGAGTCCACATCGGCGGGGCTATCCAGCGCTATAGGTGACCAATCCACACGGAAACTCTTCCCTCGTACCACTACTGGCAAGCCAAAGCGGGGCACAGCAAAATCCCGCAGTAACTCGGCTACTTGCATCAAAGGCAGGAAGCGCTGCAGCTGCAGTCCCGGCACCTTATCCAGGCTAACGCCAAACGCTCTCGCAGCTGCCAAATTTGCAGCAATCACCCTGCCTTCACGATCTACGCTGAGCACCGGGTCTGTCACATGCCGCAAAAGCGTATCTAATTCAAAATAGCGCCGCTCCAGGGGCAGCAAGGAAATGCGTCTCACCCTTTGCACGCCAGGCACCCGGTAAAGGGATTTTTCTATGGTCTGGTACTGAGCAGCGAGCATTCCCGGCGCTATCAGGTAGACTTTATCACCGCTGTCACCCCCGAGCTCTCCTGAAGTGACATTAATACGATATTCGCCGAAAATTTGCATAATTTCATGCAAAATACCGACTCGATTAGCACAAGTTATCTCAATCCTCACCCGCCCACCTGTAAAGAATTCTTTACAAGAAGTGTAATTGGATTGCCCTAAGCGGCACAATAGTGTCTTCCCCCCCCTCCCCACCAGGCGCTTATCTGACTAAAAATAAAGGAGAGACATAACAACAAAGGTTCAGCGGCAGGGCAACTGGGCCCCGAAAATGACGGGGGACTGGCGGGCCGCAGGAGACAAAACCATGAAAAAAGAAGCAGCCAAGAAGAGCACAAAATACGTAGCTCGTGAACCTAATGAGCAGGGCTTTATCGAATATACGGATCTGGAACACCAGACGTGGCAACGGCTTATTGAGCGTCAACTCGAGGTTCTGCCCGGCCGCGCTTGCGACGAATATATGCACGGCCTGGAACTCCTGGACCTGCCTCGCCATCGCATTCCTCAGCTCGAAGAGGTTTCCAGCGTGCTGCGCAAGGAGACTGGCTGGGAAGTGGCAAGAGTACCCGCACTGATCGGTTTTGAGACCTTCTTTGGCCTATTAGCCGACCGAAAATTCCCGGTGGCCACTTTTATCCGCACCCCCGAGGAGTTTGACTACCTGCAGGAGCCGGATATTTTCCATGAAATTTTCGGGCACTGCGCCATGCTCACCAATCCAGCCTTTGCCAATTTCACGGAAAAATACGGGCAATTGGGCCTTCAGGCCTCGCCAAAAGAACGCGCTTACCTGGCTCGGCTCTACTGGTTTACGGTTGAATTTGGTCTGCTCAACACCAAAGATGGGCTGCGTATCTACGGTGGGGGTATTCTCTCCTCCCCCAAGGAGACTTTGTCCGCACTTAGTCATGAGCCTGAGCGCTACGATTTCTCCCCAATCGATGCCCTGCGCACGCCTTACCGCATTGATATCGTCCAACCAATCTATTACGTGCTAAACAATTTACAGCAGCTCCAAGACCTCACGGAGATCGATCTGATGTCCAAAGTGCGCGAAGCTATTGAACTCGGCCTTTTTGAACCCCGCTTCCCTCCAAAAGACGCCGCATAAGCATAAGCAGTACCCTGACGGGTCGCAGCTTGCGGCCCAGCACCCGCCCCTCTCCCACCTGCTTATTTCCCACACGCGGGGAATTTACACAAAGTGCTCTCATAAACGTTGCACTTGGGGAAAATTCCACTACCGGCATAGTAGGCCTGAGCCTATCGTTACAGCAGGTTGTGTAGAGGGAGGCAAACTACCTTCCTGCGCTATCTACACCCGGAATGCCAAACTAGCACATGGGGTTGCATGCCAGCGATGGCTTAAAAATGCAGGTAGGGACACAGAACTCCGTAGTTTTGGGAGCACTGTAGCACTATGTCCTCACTTGACGCGATTGATAGACAACTTCTTGCTATCCTCCAATCCGACGTCAGCCTTTCAATTGAGGAGCTGGCGGAGCGTGTTGGTCTAACCAAAACCCCCTGCTGGCGCCGGGTGCAAAAGCTGGAGAAAAGCGGCATTATCCGCCGCAAAGTTGCATTGCTGAATGCGGAGATCCTGGGCCTACCTGTCTCAGTATTCGCCCAGGTAAAGACCGACCAGCACACACCGGAGTGGGCGGATGCTTTTGCCGAGCACGTGGCCCAACTGCCAGAGGTGGTAGACTGCTATCGTATGGCCGGTGATTACGATTACCTGCTCAGGGTGGTAGTCAGTGATATCGCCGCTTACGACCGCTTCTATAAGGAGCTGATCAGGCGTGTAGGTATCAGCGATATTATTTCGAACTTTGCCCTGGAGCAGATTAAGAGCACTACTGAACTGCCGATTCCTGCGGAAAACAAGGATTAATACCCGGGGCATAATCGGCGGAGACTACCGGCTGTCCACACAACTATGGATAATGATGGAATCTCGCTCACTCGCAAGGATGACATGTGGCGGACAGCTCTCTCTTCCAGTCTTTCTTTTTAATTTTTAGTGGCGCGGCGATATTCGCCACCCTGGCCCTCTTCGGCCGCCAGCCGCTATTGGTCGCCTATATCGCCCTGGGTGTATTGCTCGGGCCCTCCGGGCTTGCAGTGATTGATAACCTGCGTCTGCTTTCTGATATGTCCAGCGTGGGCATTATATTTTTGCTGTTCCTGCTTGGATTAGACATGCAGCCGCAGGCCCTGATCTCAGTACTGCGCAAAGCTACTTTCGTTGGAATTGTGAGTTGCGCAATCTTTCTCGGACTGGGCTTTTGTATCGGTGAGCTATTTGGTTTTACCACTACAGAGAGCTGGGTAATCGGCATGGCCCTGATGTTTTCCAGCACCATTATCGGTATCAAGCTACTGCCCACAACAGTACTGCACCATAAACACCTGGGTGAGTTGATGGTGGGGCTGCTACTTTTCCAGGATTTTGTCGCCATCGTCTGCTTAATGATCCTGCTCAGCGACAGCGCCGGAGATATGCATCTGGGTCAAATTGCGCTCTCTTTTGGCTCACTGCCGCTGATGGTGCTATTCGCCTGGGTAGCTGTGAAATATCTTTTACTACCGCTATTCAGCCGTTTCGATCGATTCCACGAGTATATTTTCCTGATGGCCCTGGGCTGGTGTATGGGGATGGCTGAATTGGGGGAATCACTAGGATTATCGCGAGAAATTGGTGCCTTTATTGCCGGTATTACTCTTGCTGCCAGCCGGATTTCCCAATATATCGCCCTAAACCTGAAACCATTACGGGATTTCTTTCTAATCCTATTCTTCTTCAGCCTTGGGGCTCAATTCAAACTGGCCATGCTGCCGGAAATCCTGGTGCCGGCAATAGTAACTGCTACGGTAGTTTTATTGGCAAAACCGGTAGTTTTCCGCTATTTGCTGGGCAACCAGAGCGAGCTTAAAGTTCTGGCCTGGGATATTGGCTTCCGCCTGGGGCAAATCAGCGAGTTTTCCCTACTCATCGCCTTACTTGCCTATAGCCAAAACCTAATCGGCAGCGCTGCCTCTCACTTAATTCAAGCTACGGCAATTATTACCTTCCTGATCTCCTCTTATATCGTGGTGATGAATTTTCCCAATCCCATCGCAATCAAAGACGAGCTGCGCAGGGATTAACCTTGCGCAGCTGGCCGGCATTTACTACTGGGTCAGAAGGAAAGAACACACTGCACACGAGACTCGCTGTGAATACATCCCTGTAAACTCGTAATCGGCATCCATGCCTCATACGGTCCCGAGCGCAGTGTATTCTTTCCTTGCCCCTTTTTTAGTAATTTCCGGCTTGAGCGGTGCCAGTAAATGACTTAATGGCGTTTTTCAGGGCGCTAAATATACGAGGTATGTCTTTCCCAAACATCAGGTACAAGCAGGGCACCAATAAAAGTGAAATAGCCGTAGCTGCAAGGATTCCATAGCCCAGGGAGATCGCCATTGGAATCATAAATTTCGCCTGTACCGAGGTTTCAAAAATCATCGGCATCAAGCCACAGAAAGTGGTTACCGTGGTTAAAACAATCGGTCGGAAGCGGCGCGCTGCCGCACGCTTGATTGCAGTCTCAACATCAACGCCTTCCTCTCGCAAGCGATTACTGTACTCGATCATCACCAGGGTATCGTTAATCACAACACCAGCAAGAGCCACCATCCCCAACAAGCTCACCATGCTCATGCCATACCCCATGACCAAGTGCCCCAGGATTGCACCAATAACCCCAAAGGGAATCGCCACCATCACAATTAATGGCTGCATATAGCTTTTCAAGGGAATTGCCAGTAACAGATAAAGCACAGCCATAGCCAGCAGAAATGTCAGGCCAAGGGAAGCGAGCCCTTCGCGCTCATCCGCCTGACGTCCTTCGTATGAAATAGTAAGACCGGGAAACTCTGCTTGCAGCTGCGGAATAACACTGCGATCCAGCTCATTGATGACCAATGCCGCCTGATCACTGGGCTCCACATTGGCAGAGGCTGTCAGCACCCGGCGCCCCGCACGACGGTTAATGGTTGCATAAGCGCGCCCCTTATCGATAACCACGAGATCCGTAAGAGGCATCCAAAGGCCGCTGCCCGCCCGAATCATAATGTTATTAACGTCATCCATACTGACCCGCTCGCTCTCCGGCAAACGCACCATGACCTTGACCTGATCTCGGCCGCGCTGTTGCCGCAGCGCCTCATCACCATAGAGAGCCGCACGTATCTGCCGGCCAATCTCCTCAGCCGACAAGCCCAGACTCTTGGCGGTTTCAGTAAGCGTCAGGTCAAGCTGGGTTTTCCCCAGGGTAACGCCCGCATCGATATCGCTGACATTGGGAAATTTTGCCAGCTCGGCACCCAATCGCGCCGCCGCCTGATCCAGGACTGCTGTATCGATATGGCGAAGCTCAACCGTGAGAGAAGAACCTGCGCCGGGCCCTCCCCGATCGGAGGCCGTAGTCGCACTTAAAGCTCCGGCAATTACACCAACTTCTTTCCGCCAGGCACGGACAAACTCACCGGTGGAAAATTCTCGCTGATCCGATGGCACGAAGAAAAAGTCCACCTGGACTGAGTCATCTCCCATCAAACCGCGATTACCGAGAAATACAGCGTCGTGATCGTATTGCTCCAGAACCTTGTTGCCACCGGCAATAATCTGGGATCTGGCTTTCTCCAACTGGTGTTGCGCTGTTCCCGTGGGGAAAGTCACCGCAAAGCGACCGGAATCCCGCTCTACCCTGGGCATCAACGTAAAGCCCATACGACCACTGGCGGCATAGCCACCAACTACCAGCAGCGTGGAAATGGCAATTGCGATAGTGGTGTATCGGTGTCGCACACAGGCTTCAAGCAACGGGCGGAATCGCTCCTGTACAAATCGATCCAGGCCACGAGCCAATCTCTCCTGGCGGGCTGCAAAACGTTGCGCCCGCGGACTTTTATAGCCTCGGCGCGAATGGGCCAGATGCGCAGGTAGAATAAACAGTGCTTCAACCCAGGAGATAATAAATACCGAGCCCACAACGAAGGGAATAACGCCAAAGATTTTTCCCATAAATCCAGGCAGCGCCATCAACGGGATAAAAGCGACAATATTGGTGAGGATGGCGAATGTCAGGGGAACGGCCACCTGCCTGGCACCAGCGATTGCCGCCTGTAAATTGCTATAACCCTTCTGGCGCCACTCGTGAATATTTTCGCCGGCAATAATTGCATCATCCACCACAATACCCAGGGCGATGATAAAGGCGAACATACTCACCATACTGATAGAAATATCCAACCCGGGCAGGAAAAGCAACGCGCCGAGGAAACTAATTGGAATACCCAGTGTTACCCAGAAAGCCAGGCGCAATTCCAGGAAAGCCCCAAGTACAACAAAAACCAGCAACAAACCGATAAAGCCGTTTTTTAGTAACAGCGACAAGCGCTCCTTAAAAATCTCGGAATCATCATCGCGGATAGTGAGGCTCACTCCCTGCGGCAACGACGCCCGAACTTCATCAATAACTTCCCTTGCGGCATCGCTCACACTCAGTGGAGTCTGGTCTCCCACCCGATAAATTTTGATACCAACGGCCGGCTCACCGTTAAACACCATATTGCGGGCCTCATCCTCGAGGGCATCGCTGATAGTAGCGATATCACGCAAATAAACCGCGCCACCGCCACCACCCTGGGTAACAACAATATCGCCAAATTCCCGCGCCCAATCACGCCGTTCGGTAACCCGCACCAGAATTTCACCGGCATCGGTTTTAACACTACCGGTGGGAATATCCACTGCAGCGTTTTGAACAATTGTGGCCACCTGGGCCAGGGTCAGGTCATAGCGGCGCAGATCGTCACGGCGTATTTCCACCGCCACTTCCAAATCGCGGACACCCTGGGCCTCCAGCTGGGTTATGCCACTGTGGGCCTCCAATTTGTCATACACCTGCATGGCAATTGCGCGCAGGCTCCGCTCATCCAGGTTGCCATGAAGGACCAGATCCAATACATCGCGCTTGCGTTCGGCCAGGTTCACCTGGGGCCGCTCAATATCGGCGGGAAATGTCGTTACCGAATCGATCGCCTGTTGGATATTTTGATAGACAAGATTGGCATCGGCATCACCTTCCAGCTCCAGGTTGAGTACGGCAGAGCCTTCCCGGGCACTGCCACGCATCTCCTTAATACCCACCAAGCCCTGCACCGCCTGCTCGGCCGCTACCAGCACCCCGCGTTCAACTTCCTCCGGACTGGCGCCAGGATAAGAAATGGAAACGCTGACCAAATCCAAACTGAATTCAGGAAAAACCTCTTTCTTGACGATCACGGAAAATATCAGCCCGCCGACAAGAAACACCAGCATCAGCAAGTTTGCGGTGACATGATTTCGCGCCATCCAGGCGATGGCGCCCGTTTTGGTATCGATATCTCCGTCTTCCACTCTCAGCTCATTCATTCGCGCCTCCGCCACGAGGGCCTTTTCTAGTGGAATTTTCGGCAGAGGCCGCCGCATCTGCCGGTGGCAGACGGGACAGGTTAATCTCTCCAGCGATCCGCACGGGCATTCCCTCGGTAACTGTAATCAGGCGCGTAGTCACCAGGGTTTCACCCCCACTGAGACCTTTCTCCAGTACTGCGTAATCCCCGCTGGTATAAGCCACTTCAACCGGCAAAACCGCAGTGCGGTTATCCCGCACTACCCATACGTTATCGCCGTCCTGTAGTGCGCTTAATGGAATCCGCACACGCTCCTGCTCACTTTGGGAAACAATCTCGACCCGCGCGAGATCATTCAGTAACAACTGGGGCTGCGATGGGTCCTGAACAGATAGCGGGTCGTCTAATTCCACCAACACACTGGCAAGCCTGCCCTGCTCTTCCAACACTGGAATCACGCGAACGAATTCACCACGACGATAAATACCTGCGGGCCATTGGCTGCCATAAATACGCACTTCAATATCACTGCTATTCAGGCGATACAGTTGAGAGGCTGGCACTTCCACAGCAATCTGGAAGCGATCGGCACTGGCTAGGCTATAAAGCGTATCCCCGGGAGACACCCGATCACCCACATCCACACTGCGACTCACTACAAGTGCATCGAAAGGCGCTCGGACCTGAGTGAGACGGAGGTTGCGCTGGGCAAGTGCGACATCGGCCTCTGCAGCCTCCACGCCAGCCTCGGCAGCGGCCTGCTGGGGTTCACGTAGCACCAGTGCGCGGTCGGCATCTGAGAGAGTTGTGCCAAGCAGCTCATATTCCTCCAAAGCCACCTGCTGCTGGCCACGCTCCTGCTGGAGTTCCGCTCGGCTTTTGGCAAGGGTACTTTGAGCAGTTTTTAGCGCCAGCTGATAGGGTTCCTGCTCTATACGAAGCAACACCTTACCTTTTGGCAGAACCGCACCTGGCCCCAGATCGTAATCAAGCCATTCAACCTGTCCATCCACCTGCGGTTCCAACTCCGCCTGTTCGCGCGCCGCCACTGTTCCCAGGGCACTCAGGGTAAAAGAAAAACGCCCCTGCTCTGCCACGGCAACATCCACCGCCGGTGCTGACACCTTGCGCTCACCACGTCCCACGGTGGGTTTCTCACGGATCAACCAGCTGGAAAGCAAAAATGCCAAAACCAGCAAAACTACAGGCATCAGCAAGCGCCAATTGAATTTATTCAGCATTAAGAATTCCCCTCCAGGTACAGCTCCAGATCCACTGGCTCAGGCACGGGGAGGTCCTCCTGTGGAAGCCCCCCGGAAAGCGCGCGGTAAAGTGTCACTCGGTTTTCAATCAACTGGCGTTCAGCGGAAAGCACCTCACGCGCCAGATTTTGGTAATCGGTCGTCGCGGTTAGAACGTTGAGGAAGTCCACAGTGCCATTGATATAGGCGCGACTGCGCCGCTGGGCAATCAACTCCGACAGGCGCTCACGCTCCCGCAGGTGCCCAAGCTCCTGCTCAATGGCGCGCTCGCGAATTAAGGCCTGTTCAACCTCTGATAGCGCTTCATTCACCGTACTGCGATACAGCGCCCAGCTTTCCTGCAAGACCGCATCCTGCTGATCTCGCTTGGAAACCAGTGCCCCACCATCAAAAATGACACCCTCAATAGAAGCGGCAATCGCAATCAGCCAGTTCTCGGTAATATCGCTTATCAGGCTGGTGCCATTACTGGCGACAGCGGACAAACTGAGCACAGGAAGCCGATCCGCCCAAGACTGGTCCGCCAAGTGGTAATCCTGAAGCAGGTTGCGCTGGGCCTCACGCACATCCGGGCGGCGCAACAATAACTGGGAGGGAATACCGGTATCTGGCAGTCCTGGCAATACAGGCAAGCTTGCCACCTCTTGGATATAGCCTTCCAATTGGGGCTCATTGGTCCCAAGCAGAGCAGCTAACTGTACCTTGAGCGTTTCGATATCGGATTCGGTCTGCTCCAGTTCCTGCTCAGACCTCTGAACAAGCTGGCGTTGCTGCAACACATCGGCAGCATCTGTGACACCGCGACCAAATCGCAACTCCAATACCTTCAGACTCTTGCGATTGGTCTCAAATTGCTGCTCCAGCAAATCGCGCTGCCCCCACTGCTCGCGCAGCTGTAACCAGGTAGCAGACACTTCAGAAGCCAAACTGAGAGCCGCAGTCTGAAGGTTTTGTTCCTGTGCCAGGAAGCCCGCCTCAGCAGCATTGGCACCGGAGCGTACGCGCCCCCACAAATCCACTTCATAACTGGCAGCGATACGGGTGCTCCAGCTGTTGCCCTCGTTAGACGGGTCAGTAAATTCACCGGATGAATAGCGCTGCTCGGTATTTTCCACCTGGGCGGTCACACTGGGCCAGAATCCCGAGCGCGCTCCCCGGGCCGCGGCGGCAGCTTGCTCAAGACGCCAGTAACTGGCCTGCAGGCTCGGATTGTCCCGCAGGGCCAAGTGAACCAGTTGATCTAATTGCGGGTCATGAAAGCTACGCCACCAGCGCAATTCCGGAGCCACACTGCCGGAAGCACCAAAAGTTTGCGGCAGCCCTAAAATTTCCTGCGATTGAGGGGTTTCTACAGGTTGTGAAGAACAGCTGGCAAGCAAGGGAATACAAATTGCCAAAACGCGGGAAAAGCACAAGGAATATCACCGAAAAAGAGTTTTAAGCCATTAAAGGTAGAGATTTATTGCGTGCATTATCTCGCCGAAAAAATACCCGGCAAGGCGTTTTACTCTTGTTTACAAACCGGGGGGGGAAATCCTGTGAAATTTTGCCGTCTGCAAGAGTGCTCCAACGCAACTACTTAGGTATGATGCGTCACACTAAACTGAATGGTCACCGGGAATTGCCGCGGGATTCTTCAATAGTCCCCAAGCCAATCGGTGTTGGCCAGGCACTCTTTAAGCCTGACCAACTGGACATCCGGTGCAGATTAATAACGGAAGTAGAAGAGACAAGCCATGAGTAAACATCAGCCCCTCGCCCATTGGGACGACATTTTGCTGCTGGACCAGCAGCTGACCGACGAAGAGCGTATGGTGCGCGACGCCGCGCGCGAGTACTGCCAGGACAAGCTGATGCCCAGAGTCCTCGAGGCAAACCGCCACGAAATCTTTGACCGTGAAATCATGAGCGAAATGGGTGAACTTGGTCTGCTCGGTTCCACCATCGAGGGCTACGGCTGTGCCGGTCTCAACTACGTTTCCTACGGCCTGGTAGCGCGCGAAGTAGAGCGCGTGGACTCCGGTTACCGCTCCGCCATGAGCGTACAGTCCAGCCTGGTTATGCACCCCATATACGCCTACGGCAGCGAAGAGCAAAAGCAGAAGTACCTGCCCAAGCTGGCCACCGGTGAGTGGATTGGCTGCTTTGGCCTGACCGAGCCGGATGCAGGTTCCGATCCCGGTGGCATGAAAACCCGCGCCAAGAAGGTTGACGGCGGCTACCGCCTGAGCGGCTCCAAGATGTGGATCACCAACAGCCCGATTGCCGACGTATTCGTAGTCTGGGCAAAAGACGATGAAGACATCATTCGCGGCTTCGTACTGGAAAAAGGTATGGAAGGCCTGTCGGCTCCGAAGATCGAAGGCAAGTTCTCCCTGCGTGCCTCCATCACTGGTGAAATCGTGATGGATAATGTTTTCGCACCGGAAGAAAACAAATTCCCGGAAATCGGCGGCCTGCGCGGCCCCTTCGGCTGTCTAAACCGCGCCCGCTACGGCATTTCCTGGGGCGCCATGGGTGCCGGTGAGTTCTGCTGGCACGCCGCTCGCCAGTACGGCCTGGATCGTAAACAGTTCAACCGTCCGCTGGCTCAAACCCAACTGTTCCAGAAGAAACTGGCAGACATGCAAACTGAGATCACCCTGGGCCTGCAGGCTTCCCTGCGCGTTGGCCGCATCATGGACGAGAACAAGCAATTCGACCCGACCATGATCTCCCTGGTGAAGCGCAACAACTGTGGCAAGGCCCTGGAAATCGCCCGTATCTCCCGCGATATGCACGGCGGCAACGGTATCTCCGACGAGTTCCACGTAATTCGCCACGTGATGAACCTGGAAGCGGTAAACACCTACGAGGGTACCCACGACGTACACGCCCTGATCCTCGGTCGCGCCCAGACCGGACTGCAGGCTTTCGTTTAAGGCCCGCATACAGGCGCACCCCCGGCACTTGCCGGCGGGTGCGCCAGCACCCTTTTCTCTAGCCTTTCCCGCTTTTTAGCTCGGTATCTCAATATTCGATTTCAATACTGTTCTCCCTCCGTACCAGTTGATTACGTCACACACTGTCGACCCCTCTCTCCCCATGGCAAATAAGGAGTGCTATTCTCCCCTGCTTTGCGAGTCTGTGGATTTAAAGACAATATGGATCAACTGCTGCATTGGTTCGACCTGATCGGCATAGCGGTATTTGCCTTCAGCGGAGTGCTTGCCGCGGGACACAAACAAATGGACCTGTTCGGCGCCGTAGTACTCGCCTGCGTCACCTCGACGGGTGGAGGCACCATCCGCGACATCATTCTCAACATCCCGGTTTTCTGGCTACAGGAACCTTACTACCTGTGGATTGCCGTAATCACCGGTGTGGTCAGCTTTTACCTGATACGCTATTTACAGGTACCCATGCGCCTACTGATGTTTGCCGATGCTATTGGCCTCGCAGTATTTGTGGTGATCGGCACCCAGAAGGGCCTCGAAATGGGTTATTCCGCCACTATCGCCATAGTAATGGGGATGATGACAGGCACCTTTGGTGGCGTTATCCGCGACGTGCTGTCCGGGGATATTCCCTTGCTGCTGCGCAGGGAAATATATGCTACTGCCGCCCTCACCGGCGCTGCCGTTTTGGTTGCCCTGGATGCCAGCGGCATACTACCTGGGGACCTGGTAGTGGCCATCGCTGTACTCGTCATCCTGTCTATCAGGCTGGCCGCCCTGCGCTGGAACCTTTCGGCCCCAACAGCACGCTTTGGCAATCACTGACTCGCGCCAGGCATGAACCCAAAACCACACAAACCAGTTTTACCCACAGGAAAAACCCCCGTGCGAAATTTCCGCCCTCTCACCGCCATATTTATCCTTATCTGCCTGCTGGCCAGCGCCTGTGAGCGGGCTGGTCAAAAGAAGGATGCCGGAGAGACCAAGGGGCACAACAGCTACACTCGCCTGATTTCCAAACCCTGCTGGTTTGAAACCGATGATAGCTGGCCGTTCACCCAATGCTTTATGATGGAAGTACCAGAAGACTACGCTCACCCATCCCGACGCAAAGTCCGTTTCCCGGTAATCCGATTCCGCGCTAATGAGCCCGACTCGAGTAAGGCACCACTGCTACATCTGGGTGCCGGTGGTCCGGGCGCGAGTATGGGACTTGAACCCGAAAATGCCAGCGATTGGTTGTGGCTGAATTACGCAGCCATGACTGTGGAAGATGGACGCGATCTGATTGTGATCGACCCTCGCGGCACCGGAATGGCTAGACCGCGCCTCACCTGCAGCGAGTTCATTGAAGATGCTCAAACTGCCTTCCAACGCAATCTCTCGCCGGAAGAAGAAGCCCGAGTTTTCGCTTTCAGTATGGAGCGCTGCTATAGCCGCCTAAGCAAAGGGGCGGATATGGCGCAGTACAATAGCGCCATCGTTGCCAAAGATGTAGACGAGTTGCGCAAACTATTGAAAATCGACAAGCTGGACCTTTACGGTGTCTCCTATTCCTCACGCTATGCCCTTACCTACGCGCGAGATTACCCGGACTCAGTACGTGCCCTGGTATTGAATAGCGCTGTATTTCCGAATATCTCCTACACCCAACAACTGGCCCAGGACTCCCTGGCAGCTTATGAGCGCGGCCTGAAGCATTGTACCGAAGACAAGAAATGTAACAGCCGCTATCCTGACCTAGGCCGTCGCCTGGAGAACCTGGTGCAGACTTTAGATGAAGAGCCACGCACCATATCTATCAAACACCGCTATTCAAACCAACCCTACCCGTTCGTGCTTTCCGGCCAGCGCCTGCTTCGGGTGCTATTTCAGGCACTGTACAATGAAAATTTTTACAGTGAACTGCCAAAAGTGATTGAGGGACTGGAAAATAAGAG
This sequence comes from Microbulbifer epialgicus, assembly GCF_041447265.1. Lineage (NCBI taxonomy): Bacteria > Pseudomonadati > Pseudomonadota > Gammaproteobacteria > Cellvibrionales > Microbulbiferaceae > Microbulbifer > Microbulbifer epialgicus. Next base: position 1,073 of record NZ_JBGMEK010000049.1, on the reverse strand, counting down.
CGACGAGAGGCTGGAGCCCGCTCAAAAGGCTATCGGGCACTTTATGGAGATAGTGTTGGACCCCTATTTTGGCGACGCGTCCGGTGTCAGCCACTTCTGTTATGAAGAGGCCCCCTTTGTAGACTTTGATCAGGCTCGGGCCAATGCCGAAGACACCGGAATCCTTGGTGGCGCTGTGCGTTCAGACCTAAACCTTTTGCAGTTACAGTGCCGTATCTGGGCAATTCCCTCAGCTCCCTTAATGGAGTCACAACCGATTGCCACACCTGCGCCAGTGATGGTTCTGCACGGTGGCCTCGACCCAGTATTGTCGGCTGAGGATGTGAATACCGCACGCAAAGCACTCCCCAACCACCAATGGTTGCTGTTCCCGCAACTTGCCCACGATATTATTTCAGCCAGCAGCTGTGCTGAGAAAGCAGCCGCGCGCTTTCTTAACAATCCGATAAAAGACCAGACAGAAACCACTATGAATTGCCGCAAAGCGGAGCTGGCCGACCAGGAAACCACTCAACAAGAAAGGCAGGAAGAGCAGCAGGTAGAAATTGAAAATAGCGATACTGAAACTCCGACCAGCGAAGCCCCAGCGCCGGAAAGCGGCCAGTAACCTGTTTGAATATCCCTTTGCTAAATCGAGTTAAGGTCCCTGTTATTACGGGGCTCAAGTACCCCTATATGAAAGACGTTTGTTACTGGTACTACCGGATTGCGCGGAATGCCTGTGACTTAGAGGAAGGTGTCAAACCCCTGGCTGAAGTTCAGCGGATTGTTACCAATGCGGAATTCCGTTCCATGGGTGGAGGTGACACTGATGAATGCCCCGTGCTTCCTTAAGAATTTTTAGTAGCTTCGATAAGCTTAATATCATTTTTAGGTTTTTATTAACTTTTCACTAATTAGTCGACCCTGAAAAAAGTCGCTAGGCCTTGCGGTACTAGGACTACGTGGATATATGACATAGCCATTTCGACCAGTTTTCGCTATTCTGATCCAAATTTCTGGTCGAAATGCTCAAGGATAATGATGCTCACGGACACCGATCAGTACCAACAAACCAGCTTTTTTGGCACCGA
>NZ_JBGMEK010000048.1:0-34603 GCF_041447265.1 Microbulbifer epialgicus | reverse complement strand
TTGTAATTAGCCCCCTCAGGGGGCTTTCATCATACCACCCGCTATGCGGGTGGTTGCTGATTTAATGCTATAGAGAACTATTTTTAGGCAATTTGTAACATTGATATGTTTGCGTTTCTTGCCAACTAAAAAGTTTTATGCTTTTTGTCCTGAATGATTTCACTTCCCGCCAACTAAAATTTTTTGGTTTTTTACTGCAAAAGTTTAACCAAAATTTAACTTTCCGCTTGTCGCCCCGCTAAATATTCAGCGTCTTTGCATGGGTTGGTTGTTTATTCGATGTCTGCTCCATACCTGATAAATGGTACTGGGTTGCGGTTGCCTAGGCGGCCTGATTATGGCAGGCACGACATCAAGATTTTTTAATTTATATTCTTGAGTGGGGGTGATATGAAATTTAAGGCTTCCAAAAGGTTGCTGTGTACCGCTATTGGCATGGTGATTGCTGGTCAGCTAGAGGCCGCGGGGCTGAAGCTGGATTTATATGTTGACGGTGAGCCCGCCGGGCAAACTGAAGTATTGTTGAACGGTGAGCGTTTAGGTTCCAGTGATGCCAAGGGCTCCTTTTGGAGCGATTCCATTCCCTCCGGTCGACACAGCCTACAGCTGGACCTGGGAAAAGGTCTGGAGTCTTACGCCTTTACAGTAACAGAGGATGAGGTAGCCCTGGTTACTGTTAATACCGAGTCGGAAACCGGGCGCAGTGTAAAGTCTATTCAGAAAATGGCGCTCGCAGCGGTAGATGAGAACGGTTTTGCCTCGGAAACTTTTCAATCCGAAAGTCTGGCGTCTGGAGTTATTCAAGGCACCGTAAGTGCGCTTGAAGGGGAGCAGCCGCTACGCAATGTTGCGGTTAAAGTTGTTTGGAGCGCTGAGCAAACGGTTACTGATCGGTATGGTAATTTTGCATTACAGCTTGCCCCGGGTACCTACCAGCTGCAATTGGAGCATCCGGATTACCAGACAGCCCAACTGAGCGCACTTCGTGTATTGTCAAAAATCAATCTGGTCCTGGATATTCAGCTCGCAAGTGCAGATGTATTTGTTGGCGAAGGGAGAGATACGCTGGAAGAAGTACAGGTGCTGGGCCGTTACCTGCCGGGCAATCCTATTGAAATTGAGCGAGTATCTTCGTCAGTTGTAGACAGTATTGATTTCACGCAAATTGCCCGTTTCGATGATTCTATGGTGAGCAGCGCGCTTAAGCGCGTGGTTGGGGTAACCCTTGAAGATGATCGTTTCCCCATTGTGCGTGGTATGAAGAGTCGCTACCAATCCACGGACTTCAATGGGGCACTTTTACCCAGTACCGATCCAGCGCGACGGGATCTGCCTCTGGATATCTTCCCCGCAGGCATTATGCAGGGCGTGAGTTTGCAGAAAAGTGCCTCGGCAGATGTGCCCTCCAGCGCTACCGCAGGGCATATCTCTATGCGCACCAAAGAAGCCCCACAGGAGGGGTTCTTTAAGGTTTCTTACTCTGCAAGCCACGGCGATATGCATGGCGATGATATTTTGATGTCCGGCACCGAGGGAGACCGGGACTGGCTCGGCATGGATGATGGAACGCGTGAGTTACCGGATGAATTGGGGCAAACGCTGTTTTTCTACCTGAATCCAGACCAAGATACGGATAGTGTCGGCGATTTTACTGAAGAAGATATACAGGGAATTGCGCGTAGCATACCCCATAATGCGATTGAAACTGGCGAGGCGCAAGTTGACTCAACTATGGGCTTTAGCGGCGGCAACAGTTGGGATATCGGCGAGCAGAGCTTTGGCCTTATCGGTGCGGTGCGTTACGCGAATAAATGGAGTAACAATATCAAGCAAAGTACCCGCTACAGCATAAACCGGGAAGAACTGGATATTGATTCCATCGTGGAGACACATGATTCCAACAATGTAATTGATCTGAGCGCCATGTTAAATCTGGAATGGAATATCAGCGATCAGCATCGCCTGGGGCTGAATAATATTGTATTGCGCCATACTACTAATTCCGCAGAAATCTCGGTTCACCACTCAGCGCCAAGCTCTCTACAGGGAGCTTTATCCGAAAGCCAAATTGATGAAATAAAAGCCGATTTAGATCTTGAGAAAATTTTATACCAGAATGTGGACTGGATTGAAGAACAGCTTTTGAGTCACCAACTTTGGGGTGAACACAGCGTCTCTTTATCATCGAGAAGAGGTTGGATGAGCTATCTGGGTGATCTTGAAGTCCAGTGGCAATTGATGGAGGCCAATAGCGAATACGATCGCCCAAATGCTACTCAGTATTCCTACAGGCGAAGTAATGGATCTAGCTACTCAATAAATACATCAAATTTTTCCCAGTACAATCTCTGGGAAAAGATGGAAGAGGATTCGTCGGCAAATAAGCTGGATATTTCCCTACCAATAGTGGGATTTAACTGGGCCTCATTGGTATTAAAGGCTGGGCTTTTGGATATGCAGAGGAATCGGGAAGGTGCCTATCACTATTACAAGCTTAGGAATGGCCCAGATCTACCGCTGGAAGTTTATGAAAATCCTGACCCAACTCAAGTGTACGCTCCAGAAAATATTTCCGGTGCGCCAGGTCGCTATGGTTTTTATTTGAGTATTGGCCGGATAATTGGTGAGAAAGATGTTGGGTTTTCCGGAGATAGCTATATCGCCGAGCAGGATATCGATGCAGCCTATGGCCTTATTGAAATGGATATTCAGGAGAAACTCAAGATAAACCTCGGCGTACGTAAAGAAAAGTACAATTTCTCTGCAGAGCAATATGCATACACACCAGAGCCTCTGGTTGAATTGTTGGATAAAGAGCGCACTTCCCCTTCGGTAAGTTTTACCTATCTGTTTAATGATCAGTGGCAGCTGCGCACTGCTTATACTGAAACAGTCAGTTGGCCAGAAATTTATGAAGTAATGCCCCGTGTGTTCTCTGATGTGGAAACCCTTGAGCAATATGTCGGAAATCCGGAGTTAAAACCCGCAGATATTGACAATATTGATATGCGTCTTGAGTGGTATCCCTCAGAGTCCGAGTCCATCACTTTGGCCTATTTTACCAAGGGTATGGTAAATGCGATCGAAAACCGCTTTGCCAAGAGCGGTGATGTTTTCGATTTTTATACTTTCGACAATGCAGAAAAGGCAGAAGTGTATGGATGGGAGCTGGACCTGCGCCGGGAGTTTACCTTGGGGCGGGATCAGGGCCACGAATTGTTTGTCCAGTTTAATTACGCGGATATTCGTTCAGAAGTGGAAACAATCGGGGGGCCTGAATTATCTCCGGTGCTAATAAAACGCGGGTTGCAGGGGCAGCCAGACTATGTCACTAACCTGCAGCTGGGTTATGACCATATCGACAGTGGCCAGGAGGTTACCCTGGTGTTTAATCGCAAGGGCAAAGAGCTGGCTATCGCAAACCCTGGCTTGGAAAAAGTGCCGTCTGATGTCTATGAATTGCCCTATAACGATCTTCGGCTTATTTACAAGAAAAATTTCCTGAACGGACTGTCTTTGTCTGCCTCAATCGACAATTTGCTGGATGAAGAACACCGGATGGAGTACGACGGTTATGATACTCCCTATTTGAAATACTCCAGCGGACGCAAGTTCAAATTAAAAGCCAGCTATAGCTATTAAAGAAATACCAATTTCTATTGAGCGTTTATAACTGATATGGCTGAACCATATACAAATTTTTAAAGACCACTTGGATAGAATCATGTCTAAGAGAAAAGATTGTGCGATGGATAAAATGCGCAAAAAAATCACCTGTCGGCTGGGCAGCTCTTTGCGCAAGCGCGTGATGTTGTTGGGCAGCGCCCTTCTCCTGGCTGCCTGTAGCGGAGAGTCTTCCGATGAAATTGCACAGGAGCAACCACTGGATCTGTCCCTGCAGCAATGTGAGCTAGCACAGGGTGGGGTTGTTGGCACTGCCATTGATCCGATCATGGTAGACGGTGTCGAAACCCAGGCCTGCCTTTTAAGTCAGGACTTTGGCCAGTCGGGGTACATCAAGCTTAAAGACAGCCACCAATATGAACCCCTGGCTTGGGTGCTTGATGGCATTTACGAAATAGGCCAGAGCAAAAGCTATGCAACACTGGCAGCCTTACAGGCTGACGATATAGCTGAAATTACAGCGCAGAATGTGCGCGTCTACGCACGGCAGGGCAGCGTGGTTGTGGTGCATCGCAATGCCCATCTAGTTATGGATATAGAGTCTATCGATGACAACCGTTCCGGTGGTGGCGAATGGGGTGGTGTTGTGGTGAATAGCGTTGGCTACCATCCAGACTGTGGCGACAGCACCAGTAACGAGAGTTTTTGCAATATTAAAGGGCCCTGGGGTTACTATGGGGGTTTATCTCAAACCGAGACCCGCTATGGAAGTTCGGTGCTCAACGAAAAAGATCTGAGTGGTCGCCAATTTTTAAGTGGCTTTAGTGGCTATGTGGCCGAGGCCGGAGGGCACACCAAGAATAACCTTCCGCTGAATGCCGCTATTACCATTAATGCGCCACACTTCGCGCAAACCAAATCGCCAGACGGCGTTTTGTATAGTGCAAATACTGGCCTGGAACTTAATGGCGGGGCCTTGAAAGCGCAAACTTATGCAATGGGCAACCAGGGGCATGCCATTCACTGGCACAGTGGTTTTGCCGGCCAGATAGGCAGTGACCGTATTATTTATCACGATAGTGACAAAGTGGCCCTGAAGGGGGAAGCCAGCAGCCCGGCAATGCAAGAGGACGCTGGTGTTCAAATCTTTAAGCTGACTGTTGTCGATAAATCCCTAACGGCGGCCAAGGCACTTGAACTTTCCGGGGGCGGGGATGTTTCCGTGGAGCACTTTGTGGTGCAGGGGTTTAATACCTGCTTGAGTATTGCCGACCAGGCAACCCAGGTAGCGCTAAGCAACAGTGTATTGTACTGCGATAAAGCCAGCCGCGCGCTAGAGGGTGTACCCGACTACGCAGAACCACTTCTTTCCCAGGCGGAGAAGCTATATACCTTAAACCCCGATTTAAAGTCTGATTTAACACTGGATAACACAGCCATCCAAGGGGTTACAAATGCAAGGCTACCGAACTTTCAAAAGGGAGTCTTATTAAATTACGATTTCCGCCTGCTCTACCAACCCTGCTTTGGTGTGGGCACTCCCCTCGATGAAACCGTCGATATTGGGCAGAATACCTACAGCATTTGCGAACTGCAGGGCCAGGTAAACAGTAACCTGTATTTTGATGATGATATCAATGATGAGTTTGTAGCCTGGCGCCTGAAAGGGCCACTAACTTTTGGCAATGCACTGGCTGGCCTGAGTGGAGAAGAGCAAGTGGCCCAATTGCAGCAGCCGAAGAAAGTGATTTTGGATGGAGATTCCAAACTGCTGCTGGATGCCACCTCTTCGCTGACCTTTAATGCAGGCGTTGCCTTGAGCGTGCGGGGTACCGCGGATGACCCGGTAGAACTGGCATCCCAGGATGCCGAGATACACTGGGCAGGGATGACCATTAACGGCCTGGATAGCCAGTGTGCCAGTGAAGCGGCCTGTACCCTGGCCGCCCAGCCGCGGGTCAATATCCATTACCTGCGTTTGCTGAATGCGGGTAATGGCCAGCCGGCGCTTAAACTCCATCATGTGGGTGCCGAAGTTGAGCTGAATTACCTGGATATTGCCGACTCCCAGACCGATGGCCTGGCCTTGGATGGCGGCGCAGCGAATATCGATTGGCTCCTGATCTCGAACGTAAAAGACGACCTGGTAACCTGGATGAATGGCTATCGCGGTACGGTGCAATATGCCATTTTACAGCCGGGGGAAATGTCCAGCGGCCATGCCTTGTTGGGCCGTAATTATTCCGCAGACCACAACGCCACACCGCGCTCGCGCCCGGTTATGGCAAATATCACCGTTAAAGGCGCAGAGAATTCGGATACCGCTATTTTACTGGAGCAGGGCTCTGGCCTGCTGCTTTACAACTCCGTGGTTGCCGAGTTTGCCACCTGCCTGGATATTGATGACCAGGCCACCTCAGACCTGCAGTTTAGCGATCCACTGGAAATCTATTTCGATCAAGTGGTGTTGGATTGCGGCAGCCCCGTTCCGGATGAAGAAGAAGACGGTGGGCTCGATTTTGCTACCACCACCATAGGGCTCGACCGTGTGTACAAAGTGCCCGCAGTCTTGGATAGCAACTTTGTTGCCACCGGTGGCGAGATTCCCGGCATTGACTTTGGAATGGATCTTTCCCTGGCCGGCGACGCCGCCCGTTACCTGAATGCCGGTGTGGGCTATGTGGGCTCTGTACTGGATTCCCTGGACGACTGGTACCTGGGCTGGAGTGACTCTGTGGGCGTATTGTTGGCTGCCGAATGCGATTATAAGGGGGTGCTGGAGGATGATTTCAGATACATAAATGAAGAATTATACATACCGGAAATAGGAAGTACTGTGTATTCCTACTTTAAGGTCTGCGGATTGCGCGGCACGATTACCGAAGACTTTATCCTGAATGCCTTTACCGACGAAGACCGGGAAGCGATTGAGAGTGGCCGCCAGGTGAATGAAGAGGTCTATCCAGGGTATTTTCTCGAGCGGGACCCGGCGCCTACCCTGTGGTTGATTAATGGCCTGGTCAGGATTGGTGAGGGACACCTGAAAATTACCGATATTGCCCAGATGGAGGCGATGAAGGCCAATCCGGTAACCCTGGGGATTGAAGCCTCCGGTATAGTGATGGTTTCCAAGGGCGGCGGCCTGCATATTACCCGCGGCGGCGCCCTGGAAGTAATTGGCGATGTTAGTCTTCAGAATACGGAGCTGGATGGGGATGCCGCCGGGCCAGTCAACTTGGTAGGCCGAATTGATAGTGAAGAAAATGAAGTCCATCGTTTTACCGCAGGCTACCCCTTGGATACGAAGGTGCACACCTGGGCCGGCTTGATAATCGACGGTTTTGCGCGCAATAACCAGTGCCCGGAGGCCATGGCGGAGCCCGGTAGCCGTGTCTGTAATATCCAGGGGGAGTACGGTTACCACGGCGGCTATGATGACAGCTATAGCAACGTCAATATTGAAAACCTGCATCTATTAAAAGGCTCGTTGCGCCTGAACAGCGTAGGCCGCGCGAAGATTGAGAATGTGTATTTTGGTCTGGGGGATTTAAGCGGGGTTCCACGCACGCCCGTGGCCTGGGGCAAGGAGAACTTTGGCCGCGCGGCGATAGATATTGATGGTGGCGTGGTAAATCTGCGCAATGTCCAGATTGCCGATTCAGTACCCGGCAATAGTCTCCGCTGGAACCATGGATACCGGGGCTCTATACGATCTATCTATATCAATGATAGTGGATTTGCTAATGTCCTTGGCACTCAAGAGGAATTTGTCAGCACACTGTACCAGAAAGATGGTGTGTGGCATGACTACCCGACGATTTCCGGGCGCAATGGCGATCCGGATGCACTGCCGCGCTCCATGCCCACGGTATCCAATCTTACTTTATATAGAAATGATGCGGTCATGTTCTCAGACCCCACAGGCCTCAGTGTTACCACCACCGCGCTGGAATTACTTAGCGCTAGTGGTTTGTTTTTGCACAATAGTATTGTTGGAACTAACAAAATTGATTTCGATTGGGCGGATTGGTATGGTTATACTTGGCTGGTTGATCAATGCATTTCCTCTGATGAGAGCATTATATCGCTACTGAAGGAGAGTGTTATTTTTGATCAAGTGGCCTTTACCTGTAGCGAAATATCCCAGGACCAAAACCTGGCAAACCAGATTGATAACCGCTTTAGTGCTCAACCAGTCGAAAATAAAATCGGTGTCGCAAGTAACTCCTCCACGATTCCGTTTCCGAGCCAGGCGAATAGCGATATCTATTATTTGGATTGGGTTTTTGGCGCACAAAGCGAATCTCCTTTTCAGGACATCGCCGGTGTCAATGCTTTTACAGAATGGTCAAGATTTTATCCGACAACAAGTTTGATCAATTTGGGTAAGGCCGAGCCCGACTATTCCAAATCAGAGTCTGCTGATACGGACTTTATAACGAATAGCCCCTTCTTCGGTGCTATTGATTACTTTATTCCCATTAATGCTGGAGAGGAGCTGGGTGGAGAGAGATAGTAAACCCAGTAAGATTTTAATACAAAAAAAGGCCGGCAATTACCGGCCTTTTTGTGTGTGCCGGTAAATATTTTCAAGTCGTATTCTTCGGTTTGACCTTCTGTTTTTATTGATATTTGCTTGTCTGGTTTTTTATAAAAATTTAATGTCGCCGGTAGAGTTTTAAATCGTCTACGGTCAATTTTTAATATTTTTTAGTTCTAGGTTTTTCTTTTGAGAGAAAAAACTGATCTAGATATTAAGCTTGGTTGAAATATCCCCTTGCTAAATTTTAAGTGCCCGGCGAGGAGGTGTTTGCCGAGCAAGGAGAGAGATAAATATCTGATGTTTTTAAAATTAACTTCCATTAGGTGGAGCTTGTGATGAAAAAGGTAATTGCTTCCGTTGGTCTGATGGCTTTGGCTTCAGTTTCATATGCGGAAACGGATTTGGGTCTCAATGGCCAATGTAACAACAATGGGAATTTTCAAGGTGTTGTAACCTTTAATGGTGCGCCTCATTTGCGCTGCGATCTGCCGGCGTCTATAGCGGTAAACGATACGGTAGTACTTGCAAAAAATAGCGCTACATTTCCCTTGCCCTATCCAATTGTATGGGCACTGCCAGGGGTTGTTGTGGTGGGTAACGGCCATATCCAGAACGCTAACCCCAGCACGGTAGACAAAACCGTACTGAAGATCGAGGCGGGCACACAGATTGCCGGTGCGGCAGACAGTAACTCTGCGCTGGTCATTACCCGCGGTGCGCAGATTGATGCAAAAGGTAGCCATGTTGCTCCTATCGTATTTTCCTCTATAGACAACAATATGACAGGCAGTGGCGAGTGGGGCGGTTTGGTCTTGGCGGGCTTTGGCGAAAGCAATGGCTGCCCCAATACTGACGGGCAAGACCTCTGTGAAATGGAAGGTGTTGCTGCATCCTATTACTACGGTGGCGGAAAGTATCTGAATGAAACCATAAGCAGCGGCACCCTGGAATATGTGGTGATTGCTGAGGGTGGCCATGAAGTGGGTGAAGCCAGTGAAATTAATGGCCTCACTCTCTACACGGTGAATAGCAGTACCAATATTAGCAATGTGCATATTCACAATAATCAGGATGATGGTATTGAGTTCTTTGGTGGTGACGCCGCGGTTGAGTACCTGTGGCTGACTTGTAATCAAGATGACAGCGTGGATTGGGATGAAGGTTACCGTGGCTCTCTTACCAATGTGAGTATTGCCCAGGGAGACAATGCCGACCACGCCTTCGAATTGGCTAATAATCCAGACTCTGCGACTGCCGCCCCAATTGCGCGCGGTGTTGTTACCAACGTAACCGTTGGCTTTGTGGGCAGCACAGCAGGTTCTACCGATGTTCCGCTGAAGCTCAAGGAAGGCACCGATGCCTACTTTGAAAATGTGCAGATTCTCGGTTATGCCAGCAAGGCTTGTAACGATACCTCCAGTGCTATTGGCAGCAGTTCTACCTCTTATACTGGCGATGTCTTCAACACCATGGAGTACGACTGTGCTCCAGAGAACGATAACACCAGCTATATGGCCCTGCCGGCTTCCTCTTTAGCGACTGGTTTTGCTTCTGCCTCCTTCTGGAATGCCCCTAACTGTGATTAATTAAAAATCCCTGCTTTATTTCTTCGCTATTTGGCGCGGGTTTATCCTGCGCCTTTTTTGATCTGACTGCACTAATATGATAGGCAGATGGGCCGGTTTACTTGAGCTTCTTTGCGCTGAACGCCTGTTTTGTCATGATTTGGCAATAGGCTTTTGCGAGCATCGGCAAGCTAAAAATCAAGAATTTCTGATTAAGTGCTTGCTGGGGTAAGTTCTGGATATATTTTCTGCTCAAGGATTCGGGGTATTGGTGCGATTTAGCCGCTTATTGGCTGCCTGGGGGTTTGTATTTTTTTTGTTGATACTGGGATTGCCAGTGTCCCAGGCTGTTGCCTCTGTGCCATCATCTGGTACTTTCGAGCCACATATGCCTCAGCCATTATTTATAGTGCTGCAAAACCTGGCGAAGGAATATCACTTCCAGTTAGTGACTGATCCATTACTGATGCAAACACAGCAGGTGCTGGTGCCTGCGCAGGGCGCCACTATGGAGTTGCGCTTAAGTGCGCTGCTCGGGCCATTTGGGTTGAGCTATGAATTGATCGATAGCACTTTGGTGGTGTACCGGGAAACGCTGGATTTGCCGGAAGAGACGGTAGTCGATAGAGAGGAGACCGACGGGATTGCTGAAGTGGTGGTGAGTGGCCAGGCCTTGACACCAGATAATAGCGATAACCTGGGTTATGGTGGTGAGCGCTATATGGGCGGTGCGGATGCGAGTATCAATTTTCGGGAAATACGCTCGCAGGGGGTTACCGATCTGGCCTCAGCATTTGAGTTGATTTCCGGGGTAAAAATGGAGCAGGACCGCTATGCAGTAATTCGTGGTTTGCGCGGGCGCTATCAATCTGTGCGACTCAATGGCGCGGTGATGCCCAGCCTGGAGCCCTCCAGCCAGCGGGTGCCGATGGATATTTTTCCGGTGGAAATATTAAGTCATGTGGATTTGTATAAATCGGCGCTTGCCGATGCGCCGGGTAATGCCAGTGCCGGTGTGGTGAATATTGAAACCCGGCGCATTCCCAAGGAAAACACTTTCACCCTGGTAGCCGGTACCGCCTATATGAGCGGTACTACCGGCGATGAGGTTTTGCTTGGTTATACCAGTGAGCGGGATTGGCTTGGGTCATTGGATTCACAGCGCAAATTGCCTGCGGCTATTGCTACGGGCGCGCACTACGGAAATCTGGATGATTGGCCGGAGGCAGAGCGGGAGGCGGCCGGGGAGTCGATACCCACTAACTACGCACTGACCAAGGGAACTGCGGGAGTGGATGGGCTTTTGAACCTGAGTGGTGTCTACCATTGGCAAGCGGGAGATCATCACTGGGGGCTGAGTGCCTCCCTGGGGTATCACAATAGTTGGCGGCAGGTTAGCCAGCAATCACAGGTAATGAGCCGACGCAATATTGTTTCAGATAACGATGAGCTGAAAGAGGTATACCTGGCCAGTGAAATTTCAACGCACCGCAGGCTGGATAACCAGATTAATGCTAATGCGTTAGTGGCGCTGGGATATAGTTGGCGGGATACACACCACGTTGGAGCAAATTATCTGTTGCTGCGGCAAAGTTCGATCTACAGCGAACAGATAAAAACGCGGGAATCCGCATCGAGCAGTTTATACAATGCGCCGGGGCGCTTGCGCAGCTTGCATAACTGGATTGGTAAACAGATATGGTTGGGGCAGTTGTACGGCAGCCACCTGATTGAATCCGGTGTGCCCTGGGATATCCGCTGGCATTTGACGTCGGCAAGCTCTCGTTATTTGCGGCCTTATGATGTTGACTTTCAATATCTGCGGGCAGATCCCTCTTCATCTTACCGATTTGATACCAGCAGCAAGGGTTTTCACGTGGGGTGGGAGCGGATGCAGGAACAGAGCTTTGGCAGTGGGTTTAGCGCAGTGCGGGAGTGGTCTTTGGTTGCGCTATCTGGCGATATCAAGCTGGGTTACGAATTGCTGAATAGTCTGCAGGATGGCTATTTACTGGAATATGTTTTTTTTCCTAAAGGGAGTATAAATTCAAGCTGGGAGATGTTGGAATCAAATGATCCCGCAGAGATACTCACACCGGAGAATATTATTGGTAAACCTGGAACCGATGGTTTCCTCTTGAATGATCCCATACGTATTAATGTGAATCCTCCAGAATTAAATGGAAACTTTTACTGGGCCAAACGCAGGAATCGTGCTCACTATTTACTGGCGAATAGCTATTGGAATGAACATTGGCAGTTTTTGCTGGGGGTGCGTCGCGAGAGAGAAGCGATAAAGGCGGATTTCTGGGATTATGCCCCGGAGGCTTGGGTGCCTTTGCTGGACGAGGGGCACAATTTGTATTCCGCGGCACTTAGTTATATTCCCTCTGAATCCCATAACTTGCGTTTCGGATACAGTGAAACTGTGGTTTGGCCCAGTGTAAATGAGCTGATGCCGAAGCGCTATGAAGATGTTGATTTGCGCATTGAGGTGACGGGTAATCCTTATTTGCAGGTTGCTTTGGCTGAAAATTGGGATCTGCGTTGGGCCTATAACAATTGGGAGCGAAATATTGGGATTAATATTCTGGGATTCTATAAAAATATCGACAATGCAATTGAGGGTGTGTTTTTTGATCCTGTGCTTAGTGCTGATACCACCTTTAATGTTTATAGTTATACCAATACACCTGCTGCGGAGCTTTACGGAGGTGAGCTGGAGGTGGATTACTCCAGGATTTTGGATGGCACCCACAAGTTTGCCGTGGATGCCAGCTATTCGAAAATGTATTCTGAAGTGGAAATCCCAGAGAGTTTAGGATCGCAATCTGAGAAAAGGCCTTTGCAGGGGCAGCCGGACTACTTGATGAGTCTGCAGTTACAGTACCATCACCTGGCAAGCGATCAACGTCTGTCTTTTAGATATAAGCGTTCCGGGCGCGAGCTCTTTATTGTGAGTGATACCGTTGATGTCCCTCACGTATATCGCGATACTTCGGCTAACCTTTCGCTCAGTTACACTTGGCGCTTTATGCCTAATATTTATGGGACTTTCTCCGTCGATAACCTTTTAAAGGGGGAGCAGCGCTATGTGCAGGCCGGTCAGATTTTTATGGACTATACAGAGGGCCGTAAATTCCAGTTGCGCTTCTCGGCTGATTTCTGATTTTAGCTCAGGTAATCTATGGTGTTTCTTCTACTGAACGTTCTAATACGGTATGTGATCCCTGGTGCTGAATTTTAAGATTGTGCAGTTTGGCCAGTATTTGGATATTGGTATCAATATTGTTCAGGTCAAAACTCCCGCTGACCAGTAGTTTACCAATATCGTTTCCCTTAGTGGTTAGCGGGGTGTCGGTAAAGCGGTTAAATTCTATCAGGAGTTCAGAAAGACGCTGATTCTCTACTTGAGTATATCCCTCAATCCAGCTTTTATAGTTGGTCAGATCAAATGTTTTAATGGCGCCAGTGCTATGTTCAGTAATTCTAAGCATTTCACCGGCGCCAACAACAAAGCGTTTTCTTGTTTGCTTGAGAGGGTTTACGATGACTTCGCCCTCAAGCACAGAGAGCTCTGTAAAACCGTAGCGCTGATCCACATTAAAAATGGTGCCCAAGGCGCGAATAGAGGCTTGCCGGGATTCCACTACAAAAGGGCGGCTTGGATCTTTGGCCACCGAGAACTGTGCTTCGCCATTAAAGAGACGAATACGCCTTTTACGAGGGTTAAAACTTACCGCAACTTTGGTAGTGGCACTGAGATCCAGGGTACTGCCATCTGACAGCTTTTGGCTGCTTACCTGTTTGGGTTCCGTCTGGTATATACGCTTTGCTGATTTTGGTGTATTTGAATTGTGCATCATGGTGGTTGTTATCACTATTAGTAAACTTGTGGCAATTGCCAGGTACCAGGGCCGCACAGTTGCCTTCCTGGAGTTTAACGGTTCCTTGTGATCAGTCTTCTCAATCTGTAAAAGCGCCCGTTCGAAGTCTCTGTGGTTCCAGATGTACTCTATTCTTTGAGCTATGGCTTGTCTGTTTGGCTTTTGGTTTAGCCAAGCCCCAAAGTCCTTGCGTTTTTCCGGGCTCGCCTTTTCCCTTGTGCCGTGGAGAAACCAGGAAAATATTTCCTGTTCTTCTTCTGGAGTGATTGAAGTATCTTTGTTCATAGTGGTCTTGCCTTCACCATTTAACCATCGATAACGCCGATCAAACTTTTGAAGGTTAAAAATGATGCTCCATATTTTGCTCAATCATCTTAAGAGCACGATTAAGTTTTTTTTCCACAGCCTTTACTGAGATATCCATCTGCTCAGCAATTTCGATATTGCTCTTTCCGTGCAGTTTGCGCATAACAATAATATTTCGGGTTGTGACCGGTAACCGGTTGAGCAGTTTGATAAACATAGCGAGACGTTGCTGGTCATCCACTCTTTCTTCAGGTTGTGGGTCCTGGCTGGTAATATCGTCGCTCAGTACTTCCATCGTATAATTATTTCCCCGTCGCATACTGTCGTTAATGATATTGATCACAACACGATACAGGTAGCTTACGGGATTGTCGGGCGTTTCGTTGTTGTTTATCAGTTTGGTAAGCCGGGTGACAGCCTCCTGGTAAATGTCTTCCGTTTCCTGAGCATTGCGAACCCGTTTCCTAATGAAATTTAGTAACTTGGGCCTTTCTGCGGATAGCTCCAGAAAAACGCTATCGTTGGCAGCTTCTGCTTGATTCATCTTCATGTGACTTCCATGCGGTAATCTATCTGACATATAGAATTGCCCTGTCCCTGTGGAGTCATCTTATGCCTGCTGCTATAAGGCAAAGACGTATGAATCTGGACTGTGCGACATGTTTTTTTCGATTTAAGGTGTTATTTATTGTGTTTTTATGAAATTGTCATAATGCAGTCATGACAGTTGCACAACAGCTTGGTTGGTGTGGCGGGTAATATTACTTATTGGGCGTTTGGGGGGGATGGACATTGTGTTTTGAAAAAGTGGTAGTTGTCGATTGAATATAAATACTGAAAAGGCGGAGGGAGGGAATCCATTACACTCGCGACATTCTGGAGTTACTAGAAAGCGGGAAGGAAAGAATACACTGCGCTCGGGACCGCATGAGGCATGGATGCCGATTACGAGTTTACAGGGATGTATTCACAGCGCGTCTCGAGTGCAGTGTATTCTTTCCTTCTGACCCGGTAGTAATTGTGTTTTGCAGGAATTATATGTGGCGATACGGGGAGCGTTTTGAATATTTGCGAAAGCTAAAGCGATATATTATTGATTTTAATTCCGGCGGTGGTGTTTCTGTAACTCGATCATCTTCTCAAACGGTTTTAGTAATTGTTGGAAGTCATCTCTTCCTTCAAGTAGCTGCATTGCTTTTGAGATACTCTCGATTGTCGATAAACCATCAGAGACAGAGGTTTTCCGAATTGAATAATTGGATTTTAAGCCGCCACCAAGATTAATGCGAGGCAATTTCTGTAGCTGAGGGTTGAGGTGAAGGATCTTTTTGGACTTCCTCCAAGTGGCATCGATAACAATGAGCTGCTCAAAGGGCACTGGTGCACCTTCTATTTTGTTGGCGAGCAATCCGGCACCATCCACTTCAATACTATCTGGCAGCCATTCCAGGGAGGGGTAGAGTAGGCCTGACGGATTGCTGAGCAGTTGGTTCTGAAGTTCCCCGGACAGAGTCTCTGCGACAATCAGTTTGCTGTTGTTTAAACACAGGTGCGCCATTCGGCCAGTGTTGAAGGGATGCTTCTCTTCCAGCGGGTGCTGTATGATCACCACCCGCACGGCATTGGCCAGGCTGACCAAGGCGCTGCAATAGCACACATTTGGTGGACGCAGGCAGGTATTGCAGGTTTCTCTGGGCATTTCTCTACTAAAAGGTTCGGGCGGCATATGGAATTAACATTACCTTCCTACAAGGCTCAGTGGTTATCGGACATAGAGATACCCTTGGCGAACAAATTGTATCGCATGCACGGATTTCGTGGCAAAGCCAGACGGAATGAGGACTGTGCGGTGGTGCGCAGTGAGCGGGGGGAGGTGGTCGGCTGTGGTTATTTGAGAAGATATGAGGCTTTTAAGCTGCTGGCTGGGGTTGCGGTGGCCCCTGAGCATCAGGGTAAGGGTGTCGCGCGCAGCCTGCTGACCCTGATGGCTGAGCGTTTCGATCAGGAAACTTATACATTTCCCTATGTCCATCTAGAGCCCTTCTATTTATCCCTGGGGTTTGTACGGGGAGACCCCGAACTGTTGGCGGAGTCTGTCAAGGATCTGTATCACAGCTACTTGAAGCAGGGTCGCTCAATTTTGGTAATGGTTTATCGATGACTGGTCTGTAGGATATTTTTCTCGTAGGTTGAGCTATCGCTAGGGCGGGTCGGCCAGCGCACTATTCAATTTCAGTGAAATTGAAACTTTATTCCCCTTCGGCTGCTTACCATGAGCGGGCACAATCGCTTGGTGTTTTATATTTGAAGAATGCTGATTCCCCGACTGGGTAGCTGTGCGGGGTGCTGCCCTTTGCAATACGCAATGGTGAGAGAGGCTAGTCGTAGCCCACTTGATGCCGCCGGTGCTGCCCAATGGGGTTAGGCTGCGGTATTGGTGAGGAGATAAATCACTGATTGCCGGAATTTCATACATTTTGCCTATATTTTGTTCTTTTTGAGTCGGGCTAGTGGTAGTGCTGCCCTATGTATCAATCGATCGCTGGTGCTTCGCGCGGGAGCGGGAGATGCAGGCATTCCCGAAGGCTAGGAGGGGAATGTCTTGGTCGGCCATTCTACCGACTTTCTAAAGGGATAAGCTTGGCGAGCATTCCAGTTCGTTTTTTGTGGTGTGTGATGTAGGTACTCTCGCCAAATTGAAAGTATTTATCTATTCGGCATTTACCAGGGGCTTCGCAAATTTTTGGCGGTATCACTCCAGTTGAGGGTGGTTAAAAAGCAGTCAAAGTTATAGCCGAATAGTGCGTTGTTGGTAGTGAATTTTTCTTTAGGCGTCAGCAATGTAAAAAAGATGATTGACAGTGGCTCGACACTAAAGGGGTGTACTCATTCACACAGGCGAGTCCATTTGCACGGAAGAGTTTGACCTGTATATCAATGGCCAATTCGTATACAATCAGCAGCTGGTGGCTTGCCGGGGTAAGGGGCCATCATGATGTATTTCAAGCTTATGCCATTGTCGAAGTACCACCCAATGCTCACATCCTGAATAGTCGCTTACTGTGGTTGAGGGGAGTAATCAATCGGAGCTTGCCGTGAGCGAGTAAAACATCGTAAATAGTTATGCCGCTGATGATGGGCAAGAGCAGCTGATAGTAGAATCCATAGAGATCATTCGCAACCACACAAAGCTGTTTTGTGGGGCACTCTCTAAGCAATTTTTGAAACCTTTCGGTCAAGGCTCTGAATCGGCTGGAAGTTTAAAACGATCATGAAGTAGTGGGCAGGCAATCGATATCAGCTGGAGTCTACATCAACTCAACTCCTGTTGGTGGTAGGGGTTGCAATGCCCGAGAGCGGTGGCAAAATGCCCCATTTTTTGCGCCGGCGCTCGAATTGCTAAGTAGTCGCTCTTGCGGCAAATTAAAATTATTTAAAACAAGGTGAATCAACAGTGACTAATGCTAATTTTCCGAGCAGGGCGCCTGGGGATGATGAAATCGACTTGATTGCGTTGGTGCAGGGCCTGTGGGCTCAAAAATGGTTGGTAGTGTTAGTTACCGTGGTGGTTACTTTGGGGGCTGCGCTTTATGCATTCCTGAGTAAGCCAGTTTATGAGGCACGTATTAGCGTACTGCCACCAGCAATCAGCGATATTGCTGGCTTTAACTTGGTACGAAGTCAAAAGACGGGGCTTGAGCCCTTCTTGGTAGATGACATTTACGCTGTATTTACAGGTAACCTGCAATCTGAAGATAGCCGCCGTCTATTCTTCCGAGACGTGTACTTACCATCCCTCGATAGCAAGCAGCGTTCAGGATCTCAGGACGCACTCTACAAGGCCTTTGGCGAGGTACTGAGAGTTAAGGTCCCGACTAAAAGCCAGCCAAGCTACATCATCACTGTAGAGGGACATGATCCAGCACAGGCAGCAGAGTGGGCTAAGCATTACTTGGATCAGGTGACCCAGAAATCCCTAGCTGACGTATTGAATAATACTCAAAGCGAGGCAGGGGTGAGGAGTCAGCAGATCCAGCAGGAACTCAATGCCTTGAGAGAGTTTGCAAAAATTCGCAAAAATGATCGCCTCGCTAAGCTCAGGGAGGCATTGATAATGGCGGAAAAGGTGGGGTTGGAGAGCCCCCCTGTTATCAGCGGGCAAATCGCGCAGCAGTTGTCAGCTTTCATGGATGGCGACTTGATGTATATGCGTGGTACGAAAGCCTTGCGTGCTGAGATTGAGGCCTTGGAAGGTCGTACCTCGGATGATCCGTTTATACCTTCGCTACGTTATCTAGAGCAGCAATATAGTTTTCTTGAGAGCGCACAGGTTTCGCCAAGAAATGTCGCTGTTTCCCGCCCAGATGGTGTAGTGGAAATCCCTGATGAACCCATAAAGCCTAAAAAAGCATTGATTCTAGTATTGGGAGTGCTCCTAGGGGGAATGCTTGGCCTTTTCATCACACTGATTCGTCTAATGTTTAGTAGGCAAGCCGTAGTGCACCAAAAGCCAGCAGCCTCGATAGGCTCGTCGATTCATGCAACAGTTTAGAGTTTTGTTGGTGATATATAGCGGTTTAAATTTTGGGAAAAAGTTGTGGCAAGAGTGTCAACTCTGTTGAGTTAGAAACTTGTCAAGGTGGCTTTTTTGTTAAAAGGCTTGGTGGAATATTTATTACCCAAGTCGAATGCCTTACAGTTTTGAGTTGTTTGCTCTGGAAAACAAATGTCTTTGAAGACTCTATGCGTTTTTGGTACACGCCCTGAAGCTATCAAAATGGCTCCATTGGTACTTGCGCTTGCTGCCGACGAGCGTTTTGATGACAAAATATGTGTCACTGGTCAGCATCGTCAAATGCTAGATCAAGTGCTTGAGCTTTTTGAGGTGAAGCCAGATTATGATCTGAATATCATGAAACCTGGGCAAGATCTGACGGGTGTTACTGTTGCCATTCTGGAGGGATTAAAAGCGATATTTCGCGAATACCAACCGGATATAATTTTAGTCCATGGCGATACGGCAACAACATTTGCTACTGCGTTGGCTGCTTTTTACCACCGGATTCCAGTTGCACATGTCGAGGCGGGCTTACGAACGGGAGATATATATTCACCGTGGCCGGAGGAGGCAAACCGTAAGCTGACAGGTGCTTTAACGGCTCTTCACTTTGCACCAACAGACACCTGCCGCCAGAATTTGTTAAAGGAGGGGGTCGACTCTGATGCAATTCATGTAACTGGGAATACGGTTATTGACGCATTACTGCAAGTGGTCGCCAAGCTGGATAGAGAAAAGAGTCTGCGTATTTTGTTTGAGAAACAGTTCAGTTTTCTCTCGGAAAGCAGGCGATTAATTCTTGTCACAGGGCATCGGCGTGAGAGTTTTGGGGGTGGTTTTGAGCGTATTTGTATGGCACTGGCTGAAACAGCCAAGGTCTTCCCCGATGTGGATATTGTATACCCGGTGCATTTGAACCCCAACGTGCGGGAGCCAGTTAACCGACTACTTGATGGTATCAGCAATATCCACTTAATTGAGCCATTGGACTACCTTCCATTTGTCTATTTGATGAATCGAGCCTATGTAATCCTTACTGATTCTGGAGGCATTCAAGAGGAGGCCCCTTCCCTCGGAAAGCCAGTATTGGTTATGCGTGAGACTACGGAGCGACCAGAGGCTGTGGAAGCGGGCACAGTTAAGCTTGTGGGGACTGAAATCGCGGCGATTAATAGCAATTTGCATGCTTTATTAACAGATGTGGATGCTTACCAGCGAATGAGCATTTCTCATAATCCTTACGGTGATGGGGAAGCTAGCGCGCGAATTATTTATGCGCTGGCAAAAACCCTGAAGGACAAAATTTAATACGCACTTCCTTAGGCGGAGGGCGAGAAGTCTGGTTTCCTTAAGCCAGGTAGAAGAACAGAGGAAGAAATATGCAGTTCAAGAAAATCTCTGTTGTAGGGCTGGGCTATATTGGCCTCCCTACCGCTGCTGTATTTGCGTCACGAAAGAAACAAGTGGTTGGTGTTGATGTAAATGAATGTGCGGTAGAAACCATTAACCGAGGTGAAATCCATATTGTTGAGCCTGATCTAGATATGGTTGTGCATGCAGCGGTGACAGAGGGCTATCTTCGAGCTACAACTATACCGGAGCCCGCCGACGCTTTTTTGATTGCTGTGCCAACCCCATTTAAGGGTAATCATGAGCCAGATTTAAGTTACATTGAATCAGCCAGTAAAGCGATTGCTTCGGTCTTGAAGAAAGATAATCTAGTTATATTGGAATCGACTTCCCCTGTAGGCGCTACCGAGCAGATGGCTGATTGGCTGGCGGAGGCTCGACCAGACTTGAGCTTTCCTCAGTCATGTGGTGAAGATTCCGATATACGTATCGCCCATTGCCCTGAGCGGGTTTTACCGGGTCATGTGCTTCGAGAACTTGTTCAGAATGACAGGGTTATTGGTGGTATGACAGCCAAGTGCTCTGCTGCAGCTTCCAGCCTGTATGAAATATTTGTTGAGGGCGAGTGTGTCATGACCACTGCTCGTACAGCAGAAATGTGCAAGTTAACTGAAAATAGTTTTCGTGACGTGAATATCGCTTTCGCTAACGAGCTGTCGATGATCTGTGACAAGCTCGATATAAATGTTTGGGAGCTAATTAAATTAGCTAACCGCCATCCCCGCGTAGACATTCTACAGCCTGGACCGGGTGTGGGCGGTCACTGCATTGCTGTGGACCCCTGGTTTATTGTGAGCAAGACTCCGCAGCAAGCGCGATTAATTCGTACAGCTCGGGAAGTAAATGATAGCAAGCCTGAATGGGTGATTAAGAAGGTGAAAAATGTCGTTGCAGATTTTCTCTTGGCCAACCCAGAAAGGGCAGTAAATGAAGTTACTCTTGCGTGTTTTGGTCTCGCATTTAAGCCTGATGTTGACGATTTGCGTGAGAGTCCTGCACTGGAAATTGCATTGAGGTTGGGTAGAGAGTTTCCTGGGCCGGTTTTTGCAGTTGAGCCTAATATAGAATCCTTGCCTGAAGTGGCTTCAGAATTCCTTAGTTTGAAAGAAGCCACTCAAGCAGTTAAGGCAGCTGATATTCTCATTTTGTTAGTTGATCACTCTGAGTTTAAGAGCTTGGGGGTAGACTTCAATAGTGAAAAATTACTGATTGATGCTAAAGGGATTTGGCGGAAATTATGAAGATGGTGCGCACTGGGTTTGTGGATTCTGTAATTAGGGTTCTTGTTGCATGCTCTTTGGGGTTGCTTTCATTTGTTCCTAGTGCCTTCGACCCCCCTGCACTTTTGTTGATAGTGAGCTTAGCTTTTTATGCGGTTAATGTCTGCTTTCGAGTCCGTAGACTTTTCCTTATAAGTTCTTACGGTTTTTTGGTGTTGTTTTTTGTCGCTTACCTATTTTTTATCAACTCCATAGTTGCTTTTATTAATGGTAGGGATGTTGACCTTTTCTTTCGAGGGGTGGTCCCCTTTTTATTCTTTCTGTTTTTCCTTATCTTTTGGAATGATGAACAGCTTACGGATCAGAGTGCCTATGATCTAGTTTGGCTATCTTCAGTATTTTGGCTATTTAGCCTGATTGTTTTTAATTTTTTTGATGTTCTTCGTGTTTTATCCGGTGAGCTCGCTCGGCTCTCCTATGTGGTCAGTGATGTTCTAATACCATTTGGAATGATAGGTTTTGTTCTTACTTTGTATAAGAAAAACATAAATAAATTGTTGCGGTTTTGTCTTCTTCTGGCATTTGGCGGGCTGGTGGTTTTGTCGGGATACCGTTCGCAAGTTTTGATGCTAATGGTTGTAGTGTTGTTTTATCTTCGAGTCTGGAAGAGTTTCTGGGGGCTGTTTTTGGCAGGTTTGGTTTTCACTGTCTTGGTAGCCCTTTATTTATCAGGATTTCCGGTGGTGGAAGCCTTAGTTAATAGGATGGCAGGTTCTGCTGGGGATAGTGTTCGATCGGCTGAACTTTCTTTCGCTTTTAGTCAGCTCTTTGAGTCTCCAATTTTTGGTAAGGGGTTGGCGGTTCCAGTTCCTCTTGAGCTTACTCGTCCTGAACATGTGGCTGGACTTTTTGAAAAAGAATCGGTTCCTTATATCCACAATTTTCTCGGATATTTTTTGATGAATAGCGGTGTAATTGGGGGGGTGGGTATTGTATTAATCTTATTTCTCCCCCTATATGTTTCGTTTAAGTCCTGGATTGAGGAGGGGGGCGCGCGAAGTGAAGGCGTGTTGGTGATTTTTGGTTTACTGATAGCGTTTTTTCTAGTTTCCGCCGCTTTTAGGCAAATTCAAATGGTTGTGGTTGTAGCCCTGCTGGCCTGCTGCTCTTTTAAAAAGGCGAAACTTAAAGCTATCTAAGGAGCAAAATTTGACTTACTCACGCTATCTCTTTCAGGCATCAAATATATTTTTAATGGGGTTTCAGTCCTTTATTCTTCCTGCGCTAGTTGGCTTCTCTAGTTATGGAAAGGCAATGCTTTATTTGGCTCCAATTTATTTGTATCAGTCTTTATTGGAGCCAGTTTTTCAGGGAATTTATGGCAGTCGAGTGTCTACAGCTGGGGCAGGCAGTCAGCGGCGCAAACTCGATTTGAAAATTCTAGGGTTGGCATTGCTGGGTTTGTGTATCTCTGCATTTATAGTGTTGCTTTTTTTTGAGGGTGATATTTTTATATTCACAATGTTGCTGTTGGTCGGTTTTCTATATCTTTATGTGACCAATATTCAAGCCTTTTTGCTGTTTGAGGAACAGTACTTTTTTGTGGGTATTTCCATTTTTATTTCAGTGGCATTTTATTTTTCCGCCTATTTTGTTGTGGGGCTGGATTTTTGGTTTTTACTTTGGGGTAACTTGTTTTACTTTGGGGTTCTCTCTTTATTGTTGACAATTCGGTTGTTTTGTTTCCGGGTAGGTGCTTCCTTTTTGGCCGATTTTGGGTGGCGAGATTTTTGGGGGCATATGTCCACTCGCGCAGCATATGTTTTTAGCTCGAATGGATTGGTTATTCTATTTGGTATTGTTGGATATTCCCCGGAGAAGGTTGGTATTTTTAGATTTTCCCTGTCTCTCATGAATGCCGGGCGTTATTTTAATCCAATTCCGATTGTTGCAATTCAAAAAGCTATTTCCAATTTTACTTCTGGGAGGGAGGAGAGAGCTTTAAAGAATATGCTTTTGAGATTTGTGTCATTTTCTACACTTTATGGTGTTGTTTTGTTTATTGGTTGGGCTATATATAACCGATTACAGAAGGGGTCGGTTGAATTTAATTATATATTTCTTTTGGTTCCTATATATTTGTTAATCCAGCCAATTGGGTACTTTTTGGCGCTTAAGGGATACTTAGCTCGTCAACTTTTTTACTTTTTTCTTTCTGCGCTGCTTGCGGTCTCTGCTTCTTTTTATAGTATGTGGCTGTCTTTTGCTTGCATGTTGGTTGCAGTTTTTTCTATGACATTGATATTGGTTTTTAGGGCAAAGAATATATGAAGCAAATACTCCAAGACATGTCTCAAGGTACAACTTCTATTGTAGAAGCCCCTGCTCCAATATGTAGTGCTCATCATCTGCTTATAAATACCTCCACTAGTTTGGTTTCTGCGGGAACTGAGCGAATGCTAGTAGGCTTTGGTAAAGCGTCTTATTTGAAAAAGGCGCGCCAGCAGCCTGAAAAAGTCAAGATGGTATTGGAAAAAGTACAAACTGATGGCTTGATGACGACCATCGAAGCCGTACAGTCCAAATTGGCTCAGCCGCTTCCGTTAGGATACTGCAATGTGGGTGTAGTAAGTGCGGTTGGCACTGATGTTGATGGATTTAAGGTCGGTGATCGAGTGGTGTCCAATGGGCCACATGCAGATTTAGTGAAGGTTCCTAAAAATCTTTGCGCTCGAATCCCTGAAGAGGTTGATGATGAATCGGCATCTTTTGTCATCGTTGGCAGCATTGGCTTGCAAGGAGTTCGATTGGCTCAGCCAACTCTTGGCGAGGCTTTTGTGGTCATTGGTGTAGGTTTAATCGGTTTGCTGACCGTCCAGCTGCTATGTGCTCAAGGGTGCCGTGTACTAGCCATTGATTTTGATGAGTCTAAGTTGAAAATAGCTCGTCAATTCGGCGCTCTTACCTGTAATCCTGGCAAAGGAGAGGACCCAGTATCAGCAGGTATGAATTTTAGCCGTGGTTACGGTGTTGATGGAGTGATCATAACTGCGTCGACTAAATCCAGCGATCCAGTAACCCAAGCAGCTCGTATGAGTCGTAAACGTGGTCGGATTGTCTTGGTTGGTGTTGTGGGCCTGGAGCTAAACCGTGCTGATTTTTATGAAAAAGAGCTAACCTTCCAGGTTTCATGTTCTTATGGCCCAGGTCGTTATGATCAGGCCTATGAGGAAAAAGGGCAGGATTATCCAGTTGGATTCGTACGTTGGACTGAGCAGCGTAATTTCGAGGCGATACTGGATATGCTTGCCAGTGGCCAATTGGACGTTAGGCCGCTGATTACTCACCGTTTTGCCTTTGAGGAAGCCTCTCTGGCTTATCAAACTCTTACCGAAGATATGGGATGTCTTGGTATTCTTTTGCAATACCGTTCGGATGTAGCTAGTAGAGCTGTTCGTCATGTCGAGCTGCGCCCCCCTACTAAATTTAATAATCAGCAGGTGGTCATGGGCTTCGTCGGAGCTGGTAATTATGCCTCGCGTATGCTAATTCCAGCATTCAAAGCAGCGGGTGCCCATTTTCATACAATTGTTACAGCGAGCGGTATTAGTGGTGTTGTCCATGGAGAGAAGGCTGGTTTTACTAAAGCGTCTACCGATATGGATGCTATGTTATCCAGCTCATCCCTTAATACTGTCGCTATTGTTACTCGGCATGACACTCATGCTTTTTTTGTCAGTAAAGCTCTAGAAGCAGGAAAAAATGTTTTTGTAGAGAAGCCTCTGGCGATTTCTTTTGCTGAGTTAGACAAAGTTAAAATGGCTTATGATAAAGCTCATAAATCTGGTAGAGGACCGCAGCTAATGATTGGTTTCAATCGGCGTTTCTCCCCTCATATACAGAAGATTAAGTCGTTGTTGCAGGCGGTAGATCAGCCGAAATCCTTCATTATGACGATGAACGCTGGTGCGATACCGGCGAACCACTGGACGCAAGACAATACAGTTGGTGGTGGTCGTATTATCGGAGAAGCTTGCCATTTTATTGATTTAATGCGTTTTCTTGCAGGAAGTAAAATTGTTTCGATACAGGCACGCCGTATGGGAGATACGCCGGGTATAGATATTACTGAGGATAAGGCCTCCATTACACTGGGCTTCGAGGATGGTTCGTTTGGTACCATTCTATATTTGGCTAATGGTGCTGCTAGTTTTCCAAAGGAGCGTATCGAAGTGTTTGTTGCTGGCCGCACACTGCAATTGGATAATTTTCGTAAACTTAAGGGTTATGGATGGCCGGGGTTCAGCAAACTGAACTTGTGGAAACAGGACAAGGGACAGAATGCTTGTTCCGCTGCTTTTTTACGGGGATTAGAGCAGGGCAGCTCCGCTATTCCAGTTGATGAGATCTTCGAAGTGGCAGGGGTGTCCATTCAAGTAGCCGAATTATTGCGTAGTCAATGAAAGTTTGGAAGATAAAAATCAGAACTGCTTTAGCTCTAGGCTTAAGAAATCTGAGTCATGTGATGGGTTACAGACTAGGAATAAAGCTTGGACTTCATCCTGTTTGTCGCATTCGTGCCTCTGCTCCGAAGGGTGAGTTCTTTAAAGCTGTCGACCTAGTCCCAACTGATTTACCATCACGTCTGAACTGGCAGCAATCCGGTATTTTATTTGGAAGATGGTTTTACCCTATCGGGGGGGGGGTACCTGATTGGCATAGTAATCCTCTCACTGGCGCAAAGGTTGTTGCTGCTGATCGAGACTGGTGGTTGATCCCTGATTTCGATCCTAATGTAGGCGATATCAAGGCTATTTGGGAAGCATCCCGCTTTGATTGGGTTTTATCTTTTGCTCAGCAGGCTCGAGTATGTGATGGTAATGCCGAAACATTGGGCCGGTTGAATCATTGGTTGAAGGATTGGTGTCAGCAGAACCCCCCCTACAAAGGTCCAAATTGGAAATGCGGACAAGAGGCTTCTATTCGAGTGATACACCTAGCCGTGGGTTCTCTGATTCTTGGTCGGGCACTTGAGCCAGAACAAAGCTTGTTGGAGTTGGTGCGAATTCACTTGCAGCGGATTGAACCGACACTTAATTATGCTATGGCACAGGACAATAATCACGGTACCTCAGAAGCTGCTGCTTTGTATATTGGTGGGAGCTGGTTGCATTCCCAGGGTTTGATGGAAGGTGAATATTGGTTTCAGCTTGGTCGAAAGTGGCTAGAAAATCGCGCTGCCCAGTTAATTGAAGAGGATGGTAGTTTTAGTCAATATTCGCTGAATTACCACCGGCTTATGTTAGATACCTTTTGCATAGTTGAGATATGGCGCAGAGTTTTCGATTTGATGCAGTTCTCGCTATGCTGGTCTGAACGCTCACGTGCAGCTACACACTGGCTGCACAGTATGGTGTGCGAGAAAACCGGTGATGCGCCAAACCTAGGCGCAAACGATGGGGCGAGGTTACTGCAGCTTACTAACAGTGATTACCGTGACTTTCGGCCTACGGTGCAAATGGCTATGGTGCTCTTTGCTAATACGCGGGCATATTCTGGTGAAGGTTCGTGGAATTTACCTTTGAGCTGGTTAGGAGTTGAATTGCCCAACACTACTGCTCCTACTCCTGGCAGTCGACTGTTTAATGATGGTGGTTTTGCTATTTTGCGTCGTAGTGGTGCCATGGTGATGCTGCGCTATCCGCGCTTTCGCTTTCGGCCAAGTCAAGCAGACGCGCTACATGTCGACTTATGGTTAGATGGCCGCAATCTTTTACGTGATTCTGGTACATTCAGCTACAACACGGATACTCGGTGGCTCAATTACTTCCCTGGTACCGTTAGCCACAATACTGTTCAGTTTGATGATCGTGATCAGATGCCCCGGATAAGCCGTTTCCTTTTTGGGGACTGGTTAAAAACTTCATATTTTGAACCAATATGTGAAAGGGGCAATACGACAACATTTGCAGTAAGTTATAGGGATCGTCAAAAAGCTGGCCATTGGCGTGAAGTTTCGTTAGCAGATAATGGATTAAGGGTAATTGATAAAATTGAGGGCTTCGTCAATAAGGCGATACTGCGTTGGAAGCTTGAGCCTGGCCATTGGCGGATTGAAGGCCACAGGATTTTTAATGGTGAGCATACCTTGATACTTGAGGCTTCCATGCCTATCACTCGCCTTGAGCTAGTCGCAGGTTACGAGTCGCGTTATTACTTCGATAAAGAAAAACTACAGGTCTTGGAGGTAGAAGTCCATCAACCAGGATCTCTAACTACGGAGTATCAGTGGACTTTATGAAAGTTCTATATTTTCACCAACACTTTTCAACCCCAAAAGGGGCTGTGGGCATTCGCTCTTATGAGATGGCTCGAAATTTGGTTAATCGTGGGCACCAGGTAACCATGGTCTGTGGGAGTTATGGCGGCGGGGAGACAGGTCTGAAGCTGCCTTTCGTCAAGGGTAAGCGGCGTGGGGTTGTTGAAGGGATCGACATTATTGAGTTTGACCTAGCTTACTCAAATGATGATGGTTTTACAAAGAGGGCACTGACCTTTGCCAGGTTTGCTCTGCGTAGTATCGGCTTGGCACTCACCGAACGTTATGATTTGATCTTCGCTACCACTACACCACTTACGGCCGGTATACCTGGGATTTTTGCTCGCTGGCTGAGAGGTAAGCCATTCATTTTCGAAGTCCGAGATCTGTGGCCGGAACTACCTAAAGCGATGGGTGTAATTCGTAATCCATTGGTGCTAGGTACCATGTCTATTCTCGAGTGGACCAGCTACCGTTCAGCTCACAGGTTAATCGGCTTATCTCCCGGTATTGTTGATGGAATTGCGGAACGTGGAGTGTCGCGTGATAGGATTGCCCTGATACCTAATGGTTGTGATTTAAGAATATTTGCTGGCGATGTTGAGCCCTGGAGGCCTGAAGGGATAGAGTCGGGTGATTTGTTGGCCGTTTTTGCTGGTACCCATGGGATAGCTAATGGCCTAGATGCAGTACTTGATGTAGCTGTTGAGCTGAAGCGACGCGGACGTAAGGATATTAAGTTGCTATTGATTGGCCAGGGTAAACTTAAGCCAACTCTACAGGCTCGGGCACGAAGGGAGCATTTGGATTGCGTGGTTTTCCATAAGCCTGTGAATAAACACCGCCTTGCTGGTTTGATGGCTAGTGCGGACGTTGGGTTGCAGGTATTGGCAAATGTGCCTGCTTTTTATTTTGGTACTTCTCCAAACAAATTCTTTGACTATATTGCCGCTGGCCTACCTGTCTTGAACAATTATCCAGGGTGGTTAGCGGAGATGATCGAGGAGAATCAGTGCGGTTTTTCAGTCGAACCAGAAGACCCACAGGCTTTTGCAGATGCGCTTGAGCAGATGGCGAATGAAAAAGCGTCAGTTAAGGAAATGGGAAAGCGGGGCCGTGAATTGGCTGAGCGAGACTTTAATCGAATAGTACTCGCGGATCGGTTTGTTGATTGGCTGGAGGGGGAGTGCGGTGAGCAAGCGCCTGTTTGATATTTTTGCCTCTTTTTGTGGGTTGATTCTTTTTGCACCGGTGATTTTCGTTATCGCGTGGTTTATTCATCAAAAGCTTGGTTCTCCAGTGCTGTTTCGTCAACTACGTCCAGGTTTGAATGGCAAGCCATTCGAGATGATAAAGTTTCGTACTATGCGTGATACAAGGGGTATTGACGGAAATCTGTTAGCGGACTCTGAACGTATGACTTCATTTGGCAATTTCCTTCGCTCTACAAGTCTGGATGAACTGCCAGAGTTATGGAATGTGCTAAAGGGTGAAATGAGTTTAGTGGGTCCGCGGCCATTACTAATGGAATATTTACCTTTGTATAGTGTGCAGGAATATCGTCGCCACGAAGTGCGCCCTGGAGTCACTGGTTGGGCTCAGATTAATGGTCGTAATGCGCTGAGCTGGGAGGAGAAGTTCGAGCTGGATGTTTGGTACGTGGATAACCGCTCTTTTTGGCTGGATCTGAAAATCCTTTTTTTTACTGTTAAGAAGGTGGTGATGCGTGATGGTATCAGCGCTGATGGGGAGGCTACTATGTCAAAATTTACTGGGGAACGTTATAAATGAAAATGCAGACTAAAGACCTAATCGTTGTTGGTTTTAGTGGCTTTGGGAAGGAGGTTTTTTGGCTTGCCTCTCGCTTGGGAATAAATGTCCGTGGTTTTCTTGATGACAATCCTGCAACCAATGGGCAAGTATTCTGCTCCATTCCCGTTTTAGGCGGAGTAGAGAGTTGGATGGAATACTCGGATTGTGATTTTGTTATTGCAATTGGCAACCCGCGTATTCGAAAAAAAGTACATGATAAAATGTGCTCTCAGGGTAAACCTTCTTTTGCTACGCTTGTTGACCCCAAAGCGTTGATCATGGATCAGTACACTTCAGTTGGTCCGGGAAGTATTGTCTGTGCAGGTACAATAGGGACCGTCGAGATTAGTATAGGAGCTCACGTCATTGTTAATCTTAACTGTACTATTGGGCATGAAACAGTAATTGATGATTTTGCTACTATAGCGCCTATGGTAGCTATATCGGGTAATGTGAAAGTAGGGCAAGGGAGTGAGTTGGGCACTGGTGTCTCTATCCGGCAGGGTTTGATTGTTGGTGATGGAGCTATGGTTGGTATGGGAAGTGTCGTAACCAAAGATGTAATAAAAAGTGCCATGGTTTATGGTAACCCTGCAAAGTTGATAAAAATAATTGATAAAGAGAAAGTTGTTCAGTAACGCTCTAATACTGAATTAAGTGTCTTTGTGAATGACGCTTGTAGAGGTGATTGCGGCTCTACCCATTTTAAAAAAGGTCCTTAATTGAGGCTTAAACTACTACTTTAACGCGATAACTCTTGCTGACTGTATACAGCGGAAAGCTTTTACTATTAATGGTGCTTGATTCAAACAATGCTTAATACTTCTTTTTCACCTTGGCCTTCCTTTTCAGAAGAGGAGGCCAATGCCGTCCGGGATGTAATTCTTTCCAATAAGGTCAATTATTGGACCGGGCTGGAGTGTCGCGAATTTGAGAGAGACTTTGCTGCGTGGGCAGGTGCCAAACACGCGATCGCTTTAGCGAATGGGACTGTTGCGCTTGATTTGGCCTTACAAGGATTGGGCGTAGGCGCTGGTGATGAAGTGATTGTCACGCCACGCACTTTCCTTGCTTCGGTGTCGAGTATTGTAAATGCAGGTGCGATCCCAGTTTTTGCTGATGTCGACAATGAATCACAGAATATTAACGCAGAAACTATTAGCGCTGTTCTTTCACCACGCACTCGCGCGATAATATGCGTGCATCTTGCTGGCTGGCCGTGTGATATGGACCCTATTATGGCGCTTGCCGCTAAGCATGATCTGAAAGTGATTGAGGATTGTGCTCAGGCACATGGGGCGCGCTATAAAAGTCGACCAGTTGGTTCAATCGGCCATGTCGGTACTTGGTCATTCTGCCAGGACAAAATTATGACTACTGGTGGTGAGGGTGGAATGGTGACCACCAATGACCGAGAGTTGTGGTCTCGTATGTGGTCAATTAAAGATCACGGTAAGTCGTGGGAAGCTGTTTATGAGCGTGAACATGCCCCAGGTTTCCGTTGGCTTCATGAAAGCTTTGGTACCAATTGGCGAATGATGGAAGTGCAAGCGGTAATCGGCCGTATTCAACTTCAGCATATGCCAGATTGGCATGTGAGGCGCTTAGCAAATGCAGAGCGTATATGGTCAGTCGCCAATGAGCTTGTTGGTTTGCGTGTTCCGGAGGTACCCGCGGATATTGCTCATGCTGCATATAAATGCTACGTGTTTGTCGATCCCTCTGAGTTGAAAGAGGGCTGGAGCCGTGACCGTATTCTTACGGAGATTGCTAAGCAGGGCGTGCCATGCTTCTCCGGCTCTTGTTCCGAGGTATACCTGGAGAAGGCATTTGAGGACACTGGATGGCGTCCGGTTGAACGTCTACCAACGGCTAGGGAACTGGGTGAAACCAGCTTGATGCTTCTCGTGCATCCAACATTGACCGATGCAGAAATTGATAGAACTTGCTCGGTGCTGGCTGACGTGATGAAAAAAGCAGCCGGGTAAGCTTTTTCGCCATTTATATTTAGATTGGCATCTGTCGGTGAATCACTTGCTTGTCTTGCTAGGGGCATCTATAGAGAGGCAAGCCTCGGAGAATTTGGCTCCTTCTTGACAGAGGGTGGGTCGTTGTAGGCCAACCAATGTAGTAGGGTTCAATAACGACCTGTTATTGCTCGACGATTGAGTAAATAAAGTCATGGGGTTGGCTGGGGGAAAAGTTAATGGATAAGCTGCGCAACTGGCTGCTGGGGCTGCCCCGTCGCAATAAACGTATCCTACAAGTGGCGACCGATATCCTGCTGGTGTGGCTGGCTCTTTGGCTGGCTTTTGCGATTCGTTTGGGGCTGGACAAGTCAATTAACCCCTTTGATGCGCATGCTTGGTTATTTGTCAGTGCGCCACTAATCGCGATACCTATTTTCATCCGGTTCGGTATGTATCGGGCGGTGATGCGCTACTTTGGCAAAGATGCGCTGATTAGTATCTTCAAAGCGGTATTGCTCTCCGCTTTGGTTCTGGCTTTGGTAGTCTATTTGAACCGCGAGCCACCGGCGAGAGTACCGCGCTCGGTTGTGTTCATTTACTGTTGGTTGAGCTTAACGATGATCGGTGGCCTCAGGTTGGTCATGCGACAGTATTTTATGGGCGATTGGTATGTAGCCAGCCAGCAGGTGCCTTTTATTAACCGAGTCGGCCATTTACCGAAGGTGGCTATCTATGGCGCCGGGGCGGCAGGTAACCAACTGGTGGCGGCGTTGCGTATAGACCGGGTCATGCTGCCGGTGGCTTTTATCGATGATGATCGTGGCATTGCCAATCGGGTGATTGCGGGCTTACGGGTTTTCAAACCCAAGAATATCCAACGGATGATTGAACAAACCGGAGCGGAGGAAATACTTCTGGCAATTCCGTCTGCCTCTCGTGCGCGCCGCCGCGAGATACTCGAGTTGCTGGAAAGCTTTCCCTTGCACGTGCGTAGCGTACCGGGTTTTATGGACTTGGCTAGTGGCCGGGTTAAAGTTGAAGACATTCAGGAAGTGGATGTTGCTGACCTGCTAGGTCGTGATGCGGTACCGCCACAGAAGGCTCTTTTTGAACGCTGTATTCGCGGTCATGTGGTAATGGTGACCGGTGCTGGAGGCTCGATTGGTTCGGAGTTATGTCGTCAGATCGTAGCCACTGGTCCGACTACATTGCTGTTGTTTGAGCACAGTGAGTTTAATCTTTACAGTATCCATACTGAATTGGAACAGCGGATTCGACGTGAATCTTTGCCAGTGCGACTGGTGCCTATCCTCGGTACCATCCGCAATCCGGGGCGCTTACTGGACTTAATGCGCTCATGGGAAGTGACGACCGTGTATCATGCGGCAGCATATAAGCACGTCCCAATGGTAGAGCACAATATCGCCGAGGGAGTAATGAACAATGTGTTTGGCTCTCTGCATACAGCGCAGGCTGCGGTGAAAGCAGGAGTCGAACATTTTGTATTGATTTCTACCGACAAAGCGGTGCGCCCAACCAATGTAATGGGTAGCACTAAACGCCTTGCAGAAATGGTGCTACAAGCGCTGAGTCAAGAGTCTGCGCCTGTGCTATTCAATGGTGGTGAGGTAGTAAACCAGGTCAACAAAACCCGTTTCACAATGGTCCGATTTGGCAATGTATTGGGTTCATCGGGGTCGGTGATTCCGCGTTTTCGCGATCAGATAAAGCGCGGTGGCCCAGTAACGGTAACGCACCCCAATATTACCCGGTACTTTATGACGATTCCCGAGGCAGCCCAGCTGGTTATTCAGGCTGGTGCGATGGGGCAGGGTGGTGATGTGTTCGTGCTGGATATGGGCAGTCCGGTAAAAATTGCCGAGTTGGCAGAAAAAATGATACACCTCAGTGGTTGCACTGTGCGGTCAGAGAAGGACCCACACGGTGATATTGCTATCGAGTTTACCGGTTTGCGTCCTGGTGAAAAACTCTATGAAGAGCTATTGATTGGTGACAACGTCAGCCCGACCGATCACCCGATGATTATGCGTGCCACTGAAGACCACTTGTCCTGGGAGTCTTTCAAGACCATGTTGGCGCAGCTACTTAATGCTGTAGAGCGAGATGATTACGAACGGGTACGCCAGCTGCTGCGGGAAACTGTGTGCGGTTATACTCCAGAAGGCGAAATTGTAGACTGGGTTCATCAGAGGCGATGTGCAGAACCAGAACTAGCTTAATAATGCTAGACCGCTCATATATAACTTTCTTCAGAATTTAGCGCGAATTTAGATACAAGAATGGCGGAAAATCTTTTCATCATGGCTGTTCGATGCAGCTCGATAAGAAATTCCGCTATGACAAAAAGTTACCAGCCTGAATTTCGTTTTTCTCCCTTCTTCGCGGCCCTTGCCTTAGGATAGGAAGTACTTAAGCATCAAAAGACCAGAGTTTTAATAGCTGGCACAAGACCTAGCGTCGTGCAATAAACGAACAGCGCAAGACCCATGACCATTTCAAATATTGAGATGATCTTGCTAGCCCATTTCCCCCGAAACTCCAAGGTAATAATGCTTCAATCACATCCAGGGTTTAGTAACAATACACCCAGGCCGATGCTTGCGGGGCTGGCTCTAATTCATATTAACGGGATGTAAAATGGTCGACTATGAAGATGCTATCCGGCTGGCGCAGCAGTTGGGAGAAGAGTTAGATAAGCGGGCCTGGCGCGTGACCTCGGCAGAATCCTGTACCGGAGGAGCAATCGCCGCGGCTATTACCTCTATAGCAGGGGCGTCTAATTGGTTTGATGGGGCAGTCGTAAGTTATGCCAATCGCATCAAACACAGCGTACTGGGGGTAGATGCCAGGGATTTAAAGCAGTTCGGCGCGGTGAGTGAACCAGTTGCCCGCCAGATGGCCTGCGGGGTGTTAGCGATGATGGATGCAAATCTGTCCGTCGCGGTGAGTGGTATAGCCGGGCCGGATGGTGGCACTGATGAGAAGCCAGTGGGAACCGTCTGGATTGCCTGGGCTCATGCTGAGGGGCAGGAGCCGGTCCAGATTGATGCCCGCTGCTTTCTCTTTGAGGGGGATCGAGCTGAAGTGCAAGCACAAACGGTCATCGAGGCAATTAAGGGGATGCTCACTATCCTGGATGAGCACCCGGTTTAAAGGGCCGCACAGCCAATTCTCCGGTGAATTTGCAGTATTTAGTCGACCCTGAAAAAAGTCTCCAGACCTTGTGGCACTAGGACTACGTGGATATATGACATAGCCATTTCGACCAGTTTTCGCTATTCTGATCCAAATTTCTGGTCGAAATGCTCAAGGATAATGATGCTCACGGACACCGATCAGTACCAACAAACCAGCTTTTTTGGCACCGA